>JANLSL010000162.1:0-5160 GCA_031362385.1 Alphaproteobacteria bacterium
AGCGCGCGGCCGTGCCCCGGCGCGTACGACTGCTCGCGCACGGTGACCGACTACGCGTTCATCTACGACCGCCTCGTTGACACGGGCGTGCAGGCGTACTCTGCAGCAAATCAGTTTCCACCATGCCGGGTGCGATAATGCCCACCATAATGCCATCGGCCTTCCAGTCGGCAGCCAAAGCACGAAAGCCAATGTTGAGTGCTGCTTTGCTCATCCGGTAGGCATAAAAGCCGCCGCGACGTGCCGTGAGTTCCGACGACCCCAGCCCGCTGGTCATGGCAAAGGCCTTTTTCATTTGGCCAGCAGCAAGGTTGGCTTTGAACGCCTCGGTTACTTTTAATGCGCCAAAAGTATTGGCCGTCAGCACATTCACAAACTCCGCTTGGTCGAGCGCACCGATAGTTTGTTTGGGCACATCACCTAACGTACCGGCGTTATTGATGAGAATATCAACCGGCTTGCCTTTGTATTTGGCGGCCAGCGCTTCAATGGCTTTGACATCCGACACATCGAGCTTCTCAACCGCGATTTTCTTGTGTTTCTTGGCAAGCGCCTGAAGCTCATCGGCTTTCTCAGGGTTACGTGCAGTGGCGATCACATCCCAGCCCTTCTCAGCATACTGCTTGGCCAGCTCAAGCCCGATGCCGCGATTGGTGCCAGTGATTAAAACCGTCGCAGCGTTGGCCGATGAAGCCAGCACACTGAGTGCAAAAGCCGCGCCGATAAAAAGCCGATACATTATGATTCTCCTTCAAGTGATTGCCCGCAACACTATTGTGCCGTTAAGATAGTCCATCGCCGTACCTCAAAAAAGGACTTTTGCCATGCATCGCCATGTTGTGTTGTTTAACCTTAAAGGCGAAGTGAGCGCTGAGGAAAAGAAGCGCGTGATCGAGTCCATGCGCACCCTGCGCACCATTGCCGTGTGCAAGACGTTTATGCTTGAGAAGAACAAACTACCCGCAGGTGATAAGGCCCCTTATGAATGGCTACTGGTTGCAGACTTTGCCAACGACGATGATCGGCAAACCTACGAGAAAGACGAACACCACGTGAAGGTGATCAAGGGTGATTTCGTTCCGGCCGTGAAGAATTACCTAATCTCTGACGTCAACTATTAACCAAACCGCACGGCATAGATCGGCGGCAGGTGGGCGCTGAGCAGGCTCCACGCCTCGCCGCCGTTGTCGGTGGTCCAGAGCGATCCTGTTGTCGAGCCCATCGCCAGCCGTTCGCCGGTTGTGTCGACAGCGAGGCCGTGACGATAGATCAGATCAAAGGCGTTGCCTTGAGGCAGGCCGTTCTTTTGCACTTTGAACGTCTTGCCGCCGTCATCGGTACGTTGAACGACAACATTGCCATCAACAGGGTAACGGTCTTCATCTTTTTTCGCGGGCGCAAACCATGCTGTGTTGGCGTTGGTGGGGTGAACGGCCACAGCAAACCCGAATTTTGAAACCGGTGCGGTGGTAATTTCATGCCAGTTTTTAAGGTTATCGGTGCAATGGAAAATGCCATTGTGATGTTGCAGCCAATAGACATCGGGCGATGACGGCGACTGCACCATCATGTGAACGTCTTGGATATCGGGGTCGTATTGCATCTCGGGCGGCATGAAGTCTGCTCGTAGACCATGTGCGCCCACGCCCCACGTTTTACCGCCATCTTCCGTCACCCGAATGCCGCCGCACGACACCCCAACCGCCACCCGATCTGATCGGCGCGGATCGACGCAAATGGAATGAAGTGCGGGGTGCTCGGTGCCGCCGCCAATCCACTTTGTGCGCTCGGGCATATTCCACAGCGCGTCATTCATGATCCAGGTGTCACCCAAGTCAGGCGAATAGAACAATCCGCCAGGTGCCGTGCCGCACCACACGCCAGCTGGCCGATCGGCCCCTGCCCACTCCAACGACCAAATGCCTTTCAATGATGGCGCTGTGTCATCCTTCTCGCCGCCTGCAACTTTGGGATATTGCGGCGCTGCGAACTCGGTCCAAGTTGCGCCCGCATCTGTTGAGCGGTGCATCTAGACCCCGAAGTGACCGAGGTTGAGTGCGACTACAATCGTCTTTCCGTCAGTGCCGGGTAACATGACTGATACGGGCGAGCCCAAAAAGTGCGTGGCATAATGAGCCCAGCCCGTGGCGTTACGTCGATAGACCAGCAACCCTTTGCGCGTCGAGACATACAATGCATGTGTCATGATCGGTTTTTAGCCTCCGGATAAAGCCTGCAAAATGTATAGCTCGCTGGTGGGTGTGACAGGATGGTCGAGAATATCGCGGCGAATGTGGGTGTTATCAAGAAACACCGCGATATGAACTCGCACCCGGCCCTGATCATCAAGGACATAGCCCTTCACTGCGGGATGACGCGCAAACACATCGGCAAGCACCGCGCCAATGGTGGAACCCTTAGCCTCGACCATGCCGCCTGGTGCGACATGGCGCAGATGAGTGGTGAAATGTACCTGAACCATGCCCCGCGCCCCGCTTGATTATAGCCCGGCGCCATGGACGCTGAGAAGTCGGCTGCGTAGGATAAAGCTAGAATGATGACTGCCCCACCCCGATCTGTGATGCTTGAAAAACTGCGCGCTGGCCACGGCGGGCCCGACCTCATGGTCGAACTTCAAGGAGCGATCGACCAAGGCATCAGCCGGACGGCTGAGGACATGGAACTGTTGTTAGGCTTTGCTCAGTTGGCCTGGATTGCCGACCAGCGCGACCCACAGGCGACCCGCGCGCGCGATGCGGCGCAGATGGCGGCAAGCTTGGTGCCCACCCTGCAAGATGGCTATCGCCTTTTGGGCTTGGCCCACCTCAGCCGAGGCGAATACCGCGAGGCCTACATGGCCTTTACCGCTGCTGGGCGCATTGAGGGCGCGGTTAATCTTGATAACTTCAAGGCACTTGCCCAAAACCTGATGCTCGGCACCCCGCAAGCTACCTTTGAAGTGGGGCAGCATCGTTATGTGTTTGATCTGTCGTGTCATAATGCCGCAGCCATTGAGGCAGGCGCATTCCATAGTGTCGGCGTGCTGACCGAAGCGCCTGAGTTGCAAGCCATTGAGATCGCTGGCGTGGGCAGAAAAATTAAATCGATCGCCGAAATCGGTGTGCTGATGGGCAATCACACCGCGTTCTTTTTGAAAGCCTTTGCGCCACAGCAGCTGATCTTGGTCGATGCGGACCCGGCCAACCTGCCGTTCATTGCCAACACCGTGCGTAACAACTCAAGCAGCGCGGTGCAGCTTGAGGTGGTGAATGCTTTTGTCGGTGGCGGTGGTGGCCAGACTATGTTTGCGGGCGCGCGTGTGCCGCACCGTGCGATCAACGACATTATTTCCACACCCATTGACCTTTTGAAGATCGATGTCGATGGCGCAGAAGTCTCATTACTAAGCGGAGCCGGTGACGTCATCGAGCGCAGCAGGCCCTTGGTGATGATTGAAACAACACCAACCACCCATACAACTGTCATGGATTGGTTTGCAAAGCGCGGCTATACATCAACTAACACCTTTGACCACGGCGGATATACAAATACGATTCTGCGGCCAGGCGCATGACATTGTCAGAAACCGAACTACTCAAAGCATTTGCAGGGGGGGTGTACTTCATCTCGCCCGAGGAGTTACTGAGCCATAATTCTGGCTGTTTGATCGAGGGCCTACGCGAGCTTGGCGTCACAGTGAAGGCCAACACCGCGCGCTTTACGTCGCGTCATGCCTCGATGCCATTAGCCGGTGTTGATGCCAATGAAATCACATCTAAACCCTTTGCGGGCATGTCTGCTGTAGTGATTGATATCACCCATGCAAATCAATACGTACCGTTAGAGAGCCTGCGCGGCGGTCGCTTGAGTTACCTGACCAACAGCGACACCAGCGCCTTTTGCAAAATACCAACACCTCATAAGTTGTTCGCGGTTCATGAAAGCGCACTTGCATCCAATGGGGCGCACCGCTGTCCGCTCGCTTTTGGGCCGACGAATGGGTTGATCGCAGCAAGCGGCAAACGGTTAGCCTTTAACAAACGCAAGCGCGTGGCCTTGCGTAACTTCCGCGCAACCCTCAGCCAAGGCGTGCGCGCTCTACTTGACCTCAGCTACGTCCCGCATCTGAAAACCAATATCGCGGTTGATGACACCGTACTGCCAACGCACGCTTATCTTGAATCGATGTTCGGGTCGGCCGTGTGCTTGGCCTATGGCGGAGATTTCTTTAGCCCGATCCAGTCCAACCCGTGGTTCGCCGAGAAAGAACCTCACCTGTTGCAGGCCCATTCATTTGACCGCATTGATGCGCCCGCCCTCATCATGCGCTGGGACAGTTGGCGTTTTTGGGAAAGCCTGGTGGGGGCTTGCGTCACTGTGCATCTCGACTTCGCCAAATACGGCTTTTGCTTACCCGTGATGCCTGAACCCTGGGTGCACTACGCGCCCATCGACCTTGATGACATCAAAGGCTCAGTCACCGCACTGATGGACCATGAAAAGCACTGGCCCGCTATCGCCGAAGCAGGCCGTGCGTGGGCCATCGAACACTATGCACCCAAGCCCACTGCGCTTCGTGTGCTGGGGCAGTTGCTTTAGTTAGATCATCGCCGTTTGGTTGTGTGGAGGTGAGCTTGATCTTCCAGCTCCACCATCATCTGATGGATATTTGATGGATATTTGATGGTGAAGACAACCAACAGTGGACAATACATTTCATGGGCAAAGTGTCGGTATACAATTAATGGATGCATCTTGCTTAGAGCAAAATTGTTTGAGGTTGAATCACCCCTCACCCGAGGCTTCGCCTCGACCTCTCCCCCAAGGGGCGAGGTTAAATATGTGGAACTTATAAATTTTACCCTCTCCCCACCGGGGGAGAGGGTCAGGGTGAGGGGGCTTGTTTCAATCAAAAGCAATCACACTCTAGCGTGAAATTGACCGGACGTAGGGCTTGCCGCGCAAGCGTACCTTTGGCGTTACGGCGAACTATAAGTTCTAATCACGACAGTCACTTTGAATGTAAAAAGCCCGGCTCAAACCAGAGCCGGGCTTTTTTCTTTGCACTGTGATCGTATGACTATTTCTGTTCGGCTTTTTCTTCGGCTTGCTTGTCTTGCTGGCTGCGCCCCGGCGCTTGGGCCTGCAGCGATTTTAAGC
>JANLSL010000186.1:0-2836 GCA_031362385.1 Alphaproteobacteria bacterium
CTCAGAGTCCAACTAGGCGATTCCAATCTGCAATATACATATAAAGACGCTGAAACTCCGTAGGTAAGAGCATTCTATTATGTGCGATGAAATGGCGAGCTTTTTCTATTTCATCCATGCGCTGCTTTAGCCAATGTTGCGACGGAACAACGGAGTCGAAGTATTCCCACTTATTGACGATAATTTGAGCGAGATGCCCAAACTCAAGAAAGCCTAATAAATCGCCTTTTTCACCTTCTAACCATGAATCTTTCAATGCAGTGACTTTACGAGATTCGGCGTGTTCTTTTATTTTTAGGGGCAATTGACCTAACCAGTCGGGCCCATCCTTCTCTGTAAGCGTCTCTCGAATAAAGCCCCGAATTTCATTTTCAAAGCAATGAAGCACTGTATAGAGGCGGGCCATCTCCAAAGCTTGATTGCGACGGTGAACGCTAAACGGAGCCAGCGCTTCAGTAAGCAACATTTGCTCAGCCGCCCGAGCATCGGCACCAACCCGAATTCCCGCAGACTGGAAATTAGAAGCCTCTGCCTCAAACATCAGGCCTCTAAATAGAAAATCTGTGAGCTGCTTAACCTGCAAGAAGATGCTCCCGTAATGACTTAAATATGGCGTTGTAAACTTCGATGTCTTTTGTTGGGGGGAGGTGAATCTGAATATTGTAATAAAGGCCTGGAGCGCCGACCGACTGCGGAGGTAAAGATCTCGAATCGAATGTAGGAGCGTCTCTATTCAAGGGCTTCTCATTTTCGGTCGCTTTAGTTATCGGCGCGGCTGAGGCTGTTTCAAGATCAGCCAAACCCAATAGCCCGTAGAAAGTTTTAGTCATGATGGACGCAACATTGTCGCTGACGTTATGAAAGCTTTTAAACTTCCCTTGTATTGCGGCCTTATCAACTTCAGTTGGCCTCTCCTTTATTAGGAAGATATCGCTATATGCAGTCCGCAAGGCTTGACCCATAACCGTTCTTGATCGCGAGTGGTCACGATAGTCCTGATAGAGGCTCGTTGGCTTTCCGTCTGGTGAAAGAAACCCTAGCGCTTTCAAAACAGGAATCATCGCCCGATCATTTGATGAGTTGAAACCCCAATCTTTAAGGAGTTGGGCGGAGAATTGATTAGGTGCCTGGCCGTCACGAATTTTTGCAAACACATCGGGTATGCGCCCTACTGCGAGGGTGTATGCATCTGAAAGAGGCATTTTCTCTCCCCATTATTGTCCAGCGTAAAGTGTATGCGACTTTAAGTAGACTTTACAAAAAAATTCAAGCAAATTTAGTTTTTAGCTTTCACTGCGAATATTAATACAGCGAATACGGCCTTTATGAACTTCACACACTATAATCTTGGGTACGTGACCGGAGGTAGCGTTGTTGAGGTTGTGCTTCAAGGTAGCGCGGCGAACGTGCGCCTTATGGATAGTCCAAACTTTAATAGGTATAAGGCTGGGCGTCAGCACCGTTATCACGGAGGCTTGGCTACGAGCTCACCTGTTAGATTACAGGTTTCTAACTCTGGGAGTTGGCATGTTACGGTCGATATGCAGGGCTTGCAGGGTACCGTTCGCTCAAATATTCGAATGATCCCTGGGGCAGCGCTTAAACCACTTCCGGTGATCAATGAGGCGTCACTTCGCAGCATCTCCACATTGGTGCGCGATGCTGGACATGATTTAACACCGGTAGTCGAGGCACCGGACGGTCGCACATTCGATGTATTCATTTCTCACGCCTCTGAGGACAAAGCCGAGGTCGTGCGTCCCTTGGCAATAGCTCTCCAAGCAGCGAGTTTGAGCGTTTGGTACGATGAGTTTGAACTGCGGATTGGTGATAGCCTGCGCCGAAAAATAGATAGAGGGCTGGCAAGTAGTCGTTTCGGTGTTGTAGTCCTCTCACAAGCTTTTTTTGGGCGCGGGTGGCCAGAGTATGAACTTGACGGTCTAGTAACGCGGGCAGTGTCGGGAGATCAAATACTGCTCCCAATTTGGCATAACGTCAGTAAACGCGAAGTTATGAACTATTCGGCATCTTTGGCTGATCGACTTGCACGCAGTACCTCGACTCACACGGTAGAGGAAATTGCGGCAGAAATCATCGACCTGATCCAGAATCCGCAAGAGGATTAGAGTTTTTTATTAGGCCTAGGCATGTCGATGAATTAGGGTATCCATGTTGCAATCTGATGGCCAGAAGTCAGAAGGGTGGCACCGGAAAGGTGGGCTATATTAAATGTGGGCCACTAGCTAGCCAGTCAGTCTTCCAAAATATCTATCATTTTGGTGCCCCCGGCCCGACTTGAACGGGCACGTCCGTTACCAGACAACGGATTTTAAGTCCGTTGCGTCTACCATTCCGCCACGGGGGCCCGGTGCTGATGAGTGCTTGGCGACGGCTGGGAAACTAGTCCGGGAACGGGCGCGCCGCAACAGGCCCGCGCATATTTTATCTTTCTTTCCCGGAGGCGGCCCCGGAGAGACGTGCGGCGCTGGCCGGCGTCGTGTATAGAACACGCTTTATGCACACATGGCCCGTGTGTGGAATGCTGAGCCCCGTAACCCGGATGACGCGCTGTGAATACCAAAAACCCCTCGCCTGACACAGCCGCGCCAGCCCTCGGCACAAATTTCGCGGTTCCGACAAGTTGGGGCATTTCAGATAAAAAGAAGTTCGACGCCCTTATGAAAGAGGTGCTGCCATTACTGGCGCACGGCTATTTCCTGGGTGACAATTTGCTGACGTGGCAAAGAAATAACTCAGCGCTTGCAGACCAAGTGTTCGTTGAGGCGTGGGAGAACAATATCCAAAACGAGGCCGATGGTGCGGTCATTTGGCGCCG
>JANLSL010000318.1:0-4657 GCA_031362385.1 Alphaproteobacteria bacterium
CGCCCGCGTGGTTGGCGACGTGATGGGTAAGTATCACCCCCACGGCGATCAATCGATTTACGATGCTATGGTGCGCTTGGCGCAAGATTTTGCTGTGCGGTATCCACTCGTCGAGGGCCAGGGCAACTTTGGCAATATCGATGGCGATAACGCTGCAGCCATGCGTTACACCGAGGCGCGCCTGACGCCATTTGCCATGCAGGTGATGGACGGGTTGGATGAAGACGCCGTCGATTTTCGCGCCACCTACGACGGCGAGGAGTCTGAGCCCATTGTCATGCCCTCGGCGGTACCGAATTTATTGGCCAACGGATCATCGGGCATCGCGGTCGGGATGGCGACCAACATTCCGCCGCACAATGTGGGCGAGCTGTGCGACGCATTATTGCATCTCCTCAAAACACCCAAGGCCCATGTATCGACATTGTTAGACTACGTGCAGGGCCCCGATTTCCCCACCGGCGGTATTTTGGTTGAAAGTCGGCAAACGATTCTCGATGCCTACGCCACAGGCCGTGGATCATTACGATTGCGCGCCAAGTGGAAAACCGAAAAATTTGAACGCGGTCAATTCAATTTGGTGATTACGGAAATACCCTACCAAGTACAGAAGGCCAAACTGATCGAGCGTATTGCGGAGCTGTTGAACGATAAGAAGTTGCCGTACCTGGCGGACATCCGCGACGAATCAGCCGAAGACGTGCGTATCGTGCTGGAACCTAAATCGCGCACCATCGACCCCGAGCAGTTGATGGAACAACTGTTCCGCCAAACCGAGTTGGAAACCCGCTTCGGCCTGAACATGAATGTGCTCGACGCCGACGGTACGCCCAAAGTGATGGGACTGCGCGAATTGTTGCAGGCGTTTTTGGATCATCGGCAGGTCGTGCTCATCCGCCGTTCGAAACATCGGCTGGAGAAAATCAAAAATCGCCTAGAGCTGCTCGAAGGCTATTTGATCTGCTACTTAAACCTCGACAAGGTGATTAAAATCATCCGCACCGAGGACGAACCCAAACCAAAACTCATGAAGGCGTTTGGGCTGACCGACAACCAAGCCGAAGCCATTTTGAATATGCGTCTGCGCAGTTTGCGCAAGCTTGAAGAATTCGAAATCAAGCGCGAGCACAAAGAATTGTCAGACGAGAAGAAAGTTCTCAGCGCGCTGGTGAAAGACGAAAAGCTGCAATGGAAAATGATTTCCGACCAAGTGAAAGAAATCAAAGAAGCATTCGGGCAGAAAACTGTGCTTGGCAAACGGCGCACGGAGCTGGGTGCTGCGCCAACGGCGGTGATTATCCCAATTGATGCGCTGATCGAGAAAGAGCCGGTAACGGTCATGCTCTCGCAGAAGGGCTGGATTCGGGCCATGAAAGGCCATCGCGACGATGTGATGTCGGGCGATGCCGATGTGAAGTTCAAAGAAGGTGATGCACTGCAAACGGCGGTGAAGGCCCAGTCGACTGATAAGATTTTGCTCTTTGGCTCAGACGGGCGTTTCTATGCCATTGGTGCCGATAAGCTGCCGCAGGGCAGGGGCTTTGGCGAACCTATCCGCCTGATTATTGAGTTGCCCAACGATGCAACTATTGTCGCTATGTTTGTGTTCAACCGCGAGCAGAAATTCCTGGTGATCTCGAACGAGGGGCGGGGCTTCGTTGTGCCAGCCGAGCACGTGTTTGCGCAAACCAAAAACGGCAAACAAGCGCTGAACCTGTCAGACGGCGAGAAGGCTGTGGTGTGTACACCAGTGCAATCAAGCATTCCGGGCGGGTTGTTTGGCGCAGCGGGCGACCATGTGGCTATCATTGGCGAGAATCGCAAACTGCTGATTTTCCCATTATCAGAAGTGCCTGAGATGAATCGCGGACGCGGCGTTATTTTGCAACGCTACAAAGACGGCGGCTGCGCCGATGCCAAAGTGTTCACGCTCAAAGCCGGACTCAGTTGGATGTCGGGCAACGGCGAGCGTATTGAAACGGCGCTGAAAGAATGGCTGGGAGAGCGTGCCCAGGCCGGGCGCTTGCCGATGAAGGGCTTTAGCCGCGAAGACCGGCCGTTTAGCAGTTAATCAGCTGCCTCTGAGTCTTCCATGCGCGCCCAGCCCGTGGGCCCCAGGGATTCCATCGGTTGGAAGCGGGCCTTGTAGGCCATCTTGGCGCTGTCGTTAATCCAGTAGCCTAAGTACACATAAGGCAGGCTCAGCTTGCGTGCGTGTTCAATCAACCACAGTACAATGTAGTTGCCCAAGCCTTGGCGGGTACTTTTGGTTTCAAAGAAACTATAGACAGCGGACAGGCCGTCGCTCGTGCGGTCGGTCAAACACACCGCGATCAGCGCACCCATGTTGTCACGAAACTCGATGATAAAGGTATCAATTGGGCTGTCTTCCAACATCGCGCTGTATTCGTAATAGCCCATCAATGCCATATCGCTGCCGGTATGGCGGCCCTGTTGATAGCGCGTGAACAGGTCGAACTGCTCGTTGGTGGCGCGTGAAGGTACTTTCACGGCGAGCAAGTCATCATTCTCGCGCCACGTGCGCGCCAAAGTCCGCTTGCGCGTGAACTCGCCCACGACAACACGCACCGGCACGCAAGCGCGGCATCCGGGGCAGGCGGGCGCATAAGCAATTGAGTGGCTACGGCGAAACCCAGCTCGCGCCAAACCTTCGTGCAAATGGTCTGCACCCGGGCCTGATAGTTCGGTGACAATCTTGCGTTCCATTCTGTCGGGCAAATAGGGGCACGGCAGTGGCGCTGTGGTAAAAAAGAACTGTGGGCGTTTGAGTGGGGTTTGGTCCATGCCCTGGATCTCTAACGTGTTGGCTCAGGGCGCACAAAGGTCTCGCCGGTTTGTTGATCGACGGGCGCGGGCTGACGCTTTTGCAGGAAGTTGGGCAAGCGCTCAAATTGGCTTGGGTTTAGTTTTTCGGCTTTCAGCAAGACAATCGACACCCGCCGATTACGTGGGCTACGCGCTTGCGTGGGGTCCATCGGTTCGCGGTCTGATGCACCGACCACCTTTTGTATTTTATTGTCTTCCAAGCCGCCCTCAAGCAAGGCGCGCCGTGTCGCCAGCGCACGATCAGAAGAAAGCTCCCAGTTGGTATAGCCGGTCGGGTCAACAAATCCTGACGGATCAGTATGACCCGTAATGCTGAGCTTGTTGGGCATCTTGCCGATAATTTTAGCAATCTGTGCCAGGAGTTCCTTAGCGCGCGGATAAAGGTTGGCGCTGCCGGGCGCAAACATGTCGATTTTGTCCTGGTCCATAATCTGGATGCGCAGGCCCTCGGGTGTTTTGTCAATCAGCAGGCTGCTGGCCAAAGGTGCCAGTTCAGGGATGCCGCTAATTTTTTGCTTAATTTCTTTGATGGTTTGTTCGAAGTCTTTTTGCTCGCGGGACTCAGAGGCTTGCTCGGCGGCTTCTTCTTCGCTCTTTTGGCTATCGGATGCATCAGAGCTATCTTCGCCGCCTGCACCAACTGACGGCGGTGGCAAAACAACTGCTGAGGTAGAACCCGTGCGCGACTGCGATGCTCCTTCGCCAATGGTTTGGCCACCCAGCGCACCACCTGCGCCGCTTTCACGTGTGGATGCAGAAATCGGAGTAAAGTAATCGGCCACGCCGGTGAGTTGTTCCTCAGTCACGGCATTGAGCAGCCAGAGCAACAGAAAGAAGGCCATCATTGCCGTCACGAAGTCGGCATAGGCAACTTTCCACGCGCCACCATGATGGGCTTCGCCACCCTTCTTGATGCGCTTGATAATCGTTATGCCTTTTTCGCCGGGGTCCGCCATGCTCTTCCCGCCTGCCCAGACTCAGTTATCGCCAAAAAGCCCAGGGATTTCAAAGCTTAATCTACGCGTTTTAGCTTAACCCCTCAAGTTTATGCACCAGGTGTTAAGATTATGCGACCAGCCCCTGGCCCTGGGGGTGGCCCTGGGGGCGGGGTGAGGGGGAAGGAATCATCATTCGCCCAGCTTTGCAAAAGGTCTTTGAAATGGGGCGAAAATAGGTTCCCTGATTGCCCACCGGCCAAGCTGAACTGCGAGCGGCGCAAGTCTGAAAGGTCATAGACGGCGCGAAAGCTTGCCCCATGGCGGTGGCGGAAGGGGATTCTGGCTGTCGATACCGTGAATGACCCACGGTTAACCGTGGCATCATCGCCGCCGGTTCCGATGGCAAAACCACCTAGACCTGACAGCCCTGGAATGTTGCCAAAAATGGGGTGCGAAAAACGCGCGATGTGCCAGCGGTCCCAGCGCCACGCGCTTTGATCCTTGGCGTTGGCATCAAGCCAAGCCATCGCATCTGCCCAGGCTGCGTTAACTTGCATCTCGCACGTTTCTGCGTCGGTGGTTGTGATGTCGTCACACCAGCTTGCCTCGTCTTCGATCAGTTTTTCCAGCAAGCTGGCTCGATTACCCCTGAAGTCATTGAACTCTGTTCCCAACTCGTCGGCGAGCAGGCGTGATTTCAAGCGCTCCATCCAAAGCGCAAACACAATTGGCTCATTGCGTTCTTTATCCATATTGCCATCCCACGACGCCAACAGGGCTTTGAGAGTTTTCGATCGTTCATCACCAGGGTTTAATCGCTTCAGCAATACCGGCAACATTTCGCGGGCCATCAATGACACGCGGTCGTGCTG
>JANLSL010000321.1:0-9425 GCA_031362385.1 Alphaproteobacteria bacterium
GTAACGATTGACACCGGCCTGGCGGAAGAAGCGCATTTGATCGGGCATAACTTGCGCGCCACCATCGACGGGCTGGAAAAGAAAATGAAAACCGCCGCCGCCGATTTAGAATTCGAAGAAGCGGCGCGCCTGCGCGATGAAATCAAGCGGCTGGAAAAAATGGAAATGAGCTACGGCGGTGACGCCGGTGCGATTGGCAGCGATGCCGATGCCAGCGTGGAAGCGTCATTCCCCAAACAAGCAGGCCGCGCGCCCAAAGCCAAACCTGGCACGGTTGCGGGGCGGCGCACCATGCCCGCCCCCGGCCCGCTGGCGGACGGGTTGCGTGGGAAAAAGAGCAGCGCTGCGCCCCGGCCCATCAAGCGCAGACAAGGGCCGTAAAATTTAAGCCCCCTCACCCTGACCCTCTCCCACAAGGGGAGAGGGAAAAATTTATAAGGTTGCGCCTATTCAACCTCTCCCCCATCCAACCGGAGGCTGGCCTTATATTTGCGCGTCTGCGCGAAGCCGAGCCCAAGGACAGGCTCCGTGGCGGGTGAAGGGGATACTGCTCACCGTATGCACGCACCAAACATTTAGCATTCCCAATCCTAAGGGTTTGCTATCCTCGCCGCTGTAATAGGGGAACACTCACATGCACCACCTCATCAATCGCCGTTGGTTACTGGGAAGTGCGGCGGCAGCACTCACCGTGTCGTTTGCCCGCGGGCGCGCGCGCGCCGCCGATCTGCCTGCCGTGACGCTGGACGGCGCTGAGGCTACCATCCGTGATGCTGATATCCAAACCCTGATGCGTAGCTTCAAGGGCGTGGTGCTGCAGCCCAGCGATGCCGACTATGACTCGGCACGCAAAATTTGGAACGCGAGGTTTGACAAGCGCCCGGCGCTGATCGTGCGCTGTACCAGTGTTGATGATGTCAAAACGGCAATAAAATTTGCGCGTGATCATCATTTACTGACCGCCATTAAATGCGGCGGGCATAGCATCTCGGGCCAGTCCGTGTGTGAGCGCGGCTTGGTGATTGATATGTCGGGGATGCGCAAAGTAGAGCTTGACCCCAAAGGCCGCACAGTGCGCGCCGATGGCGGGTGCTTGCTGGGCGATATTGATGAAGCTGCACAAAGTGTCGGCTTGGCAACGACGTTTGGGGTTGTTTCGCACACCGGCGTTGGTGGATTGACGCTGGGCGGTGGCATGGGCCGCTTGCAGCGCCAGCATGGCCTGGCGGTCGATAATTTGTTGGAAGTGCAAGTGGTCACCGCGGATGGGCGGCTGCTCACCGCCAATAAAGATCAGAATCAAGATCTGTACTGGGGGGTGCGCGGCGGCGGTGGCAATTTTGGCATTGTCACCTCGTTCAAATTCCAACTGCACCCGTTTGATACGCCTGTCACCACCACATCTTTTTCGTATGGCGTCAAAGAAGCCAAGCAAGTGCTGAACGCTTATTTCGACCACGCTAATGTGGCGCCCGACCAACTGTGGTTGACCTATAGCATTGGGCGCAATGCCAAGGGCGACGTGGGCGTGGGGGTGTCCGGCAGTTACATGGGAGCACCCGACAAAGCCGACGCGACCTTGAATAAATTGGGCACGTTCGTGGCTGTCACCAACACGCGCACCGGCACGATGAAATATCTGGACCTGCAAAAAGCTGCTGATGTCAGTGGCCGTCATGGCCGCTATCACTATGCCAAGTCAGGGATGCTCGGGAATCTTGAAGGGGCAGAACGCGCAGCATTGATTGACGCAACGATCGATTATTTCATCGACCAGCCCCAAATCAATACCCGTGCGTTGTTCTTGTTGATGGGTGGTGCGGTGAACCGTGTGGCCACCGACGCCACGGCGTATCCGCATCGCAGCGCGCTGCATAATATTGATGTGGGAGGTGACGGCGACGTGGTTGAGGGCAGTGATGTGTTTGTACGCTGGGGTCGCAAATACTGGGAAGGACTGGATAAATTCACCGGCGGCGGATTTTACGTGAACTCGAGCATCGACGATAACGAACGGCGCGTGCGCGGCAACTACGGGCCCAACGCCGAGCGATTGGTGGCGGTGAAAACCAAATACGACCCGACTAATTTATTTCGCCTCAACGCCAACATCAGACCCAAGGCCTGACCATGAACCGGCGTGACGTTTTTGTAAGTGCTGCAGTTGCCACAGCAACTCGGCCTGCCATAGCCGCACTTGATGCCACCAAGCGCTTCGATGTGAAAGGCTGCGTCGCGCTCGTGACCGGCGCGAACCGCGGGATCGGCAAAGGCTTTGTCGAGGTCTTGTTGGAGCGCGGGGCAAAGCGCGTCTATGCGACCGGGCGCAACCCCAAAAACCTGCCGGAGATCGCCGCCCTTGACCCGAAACGGGTGGTGACGCTGGAACTTGATGTCACCAACGATGCGCACCGTCGTGCCGCAGCGGCAGCCGCCAAAGATGTCACCCTGCTGATCAACAACGCTGCCTATCCGGGCAGCGAGAAAGCCGAAGAGCGACGGTTTTTGTCGGCCACCACGCTTGATGATATTAAACGCTCGATGGATACCAACTGCTGGTCGCCCGCTGAGCTGGCGCGGCTGTTTATTTCACACATTCTAAAAAATGGCGGCGGTGCCGTTGCCAATATCCTTTCGGGTGGCGCGTTGTTTTGCCTGCCCGAGTTCACCAGCTACTCAACTTCCAAAGCCGCTGAGATGATGATGACGGCTGGTTTGCGCGCAGAAACCGACCGGATGAATATTCTCATCGCCAGCGTGTTCACTGGCGGCGTGCAAACGCGCGCGCTGCCGATTGGCGCAAACCCGGCGGCCACGCCGGTTGATCACGCACGTGAAGTTTTTGATGCGATGGCGCAAGGCAAATCGACGATTTTCCCATCCACCGGGCCGGTGAACATGCGCGAGCGCATATGCCAAGATCCCGAAGGGTTTGAGCGGCGGATTATTGACCGGTTCCACACCAACCCGGTGAAGATTGCACCGTATGAATAACTAATGATGGTGTAGCTCACGCAGCCTTGGGCGCGAACTTCTTTACCTTGATCTTGTTTTCGTCTCGGCGCGCGGCGGCGATGTCGTGAGATGTTTGCATCCGCAACAGTGTATCCATGGTCGGACCGAAGGCCTTCTCGACGCGTAAGGCCATTTGCGGCGAAAGAGCCGCGCGACCATTGAGTACGGCAGAGAGCGCGGGGCGCGTGACGCCCAAAGCTTTTGCCGCATCGGTGACACTCAGATCTAATGGTGTAATGATCTCGGCCTTAATGAATGCGCCGGGGTGGCTGGGGTTTTTCATGCGGAACATGCGAGCCTCGTTTTGTTAATGGTAGTCAACATAATCCAGGTCGGCGATTTCGCTGCCGCTTAGGCCTGAGATAATTCTAAACGTAATCCGCCAGTTGCGCGTTACGGCAAGGCTCCAGGCTCCCTTTCGGTCGCCTGTAAGAGGGTGAACCTTCCAGTTTGGCATACGTTTCAGGTCATCAACGGAACTCATATCCTGTAAGAATGACAGGATATTGCGAATCTTCTCGACAAAATTCCCGGGCAAGCCCGATGGGTCGTCGTCTTGCATCAACCGGCGTAATCCGGAATGTCGAACGGAACGAATAAGCATATAAAATTATACCCATTGTCTCGTATAGTGTAAAGCGACACGATACGGGTCATGACGAGTGGTGGGTAGGGCACAATCAGCAAATTAAAACTCTACTGTCATCCTGGGAACACATCCCAGGATGACGACTGGTTTATGGTTGCGCTGGTGCGGCCACTTTGGCGTCGCGGATTTCGAGGCGGCGGTAAGTGATATAGCTCACCGGGATTGAGGCTAAGTACATAAAGCCTACAGTACTAAACGTCAGCCAGGGGTCGGTGACCAAGAACGCCGCCACCACGCCCACCAACACCATCAAAAACAAAACATACTGCGGTTGAACGCGGATATTTTTCAGCGAGTAGGTCGGCACTCGGCTGACCATCAGCGAAGCCGACACCACCAAGAACGCACCAACCACAAACGGATTTTGAAAGAAGTCGACGTCGGTTTCGATCCACAGCAGCAGCGGCAAAATCGCAATGCCCGCACCCGCTGGCGCTGGTACGCCGGTAAAATAACTATGCGCCCAGGGCGGCAAATCGGGCTGACCCAGCATGGTGTTGAAACGTGCAAGGCGCAGCACACAGCACACCGCATGCAACAGGCACATGGCCCAGCCTAAGCGCCCGGCCGATTGCATGGCCCACAAATAAACCAGCATAGCGGGGACAACGCCGAAGTTTATGGCATCAGCCAACGAGTCTAACTCAGCGCCAAACTTACTGGTGCCGCGCAACATGCGCGCCACCCGGCCATCAACACCATCGAGGATAATGGCCAGCACCAAAGCCAGAATGGCTTTATCCCACTGGGCGCTGAGCCCATAGCGAATGGCGGTCATGCCTGCGCACATCGCCAGCAGCGTAATCATGTTGGGCAGAATGCGGTTGAACGACATGCTTTTCAGCTGGCGTTCAACGCGGCCCACGCGGCGCGAGATCGGGTTTTGATCTCCGTCGGGAGACATTAGCGCGCCTCTCCGACTCGTTGGGCTTCTGATGACGTGATATCGGCCAGCACGGTTTCACCGGCCACCGCGATTTGGCCGATGGTGACCAGCGGGTTCACACCGGCCGGCAAGTACACATCTACCCGGCTGCCAAAGCGAATCATCCCAATGCGCTGACCGGTGACCATATTTTGATCTTTCTTCACGTCGCAGCGAATGCGTCGCGCCACTAACCCGGCGATTTGCACAATGGCGAAGTCTTTGCCACCCGCGGTGCGTAAATGAATGGCTTGGCGCTCGTTGTCTTCGCTGGCCTTATCAAGTGTGGCGTTGAGGAATTTACCGGGCGTGTATTCTTCGCGCACAATCATTCCTGCAATCGGCGTGCGGTTCACATGGCAATCAAACACGCTCATGAATACACTCACACGGGTCAGCGGTGTGGGGTCCATTTCCAACTCGGGCGGCGGGGCGGCTTGGACAATCATCTGCACAATGCCGTCAGCCGGGCTGATGACCAGGCCATCGCGCGTGGGGGTGATGCGGTCAGGGTCACGAAAGAAATAAAAGCACCACACCGTGGCCCCAAGACCGACCAAACCCAATGGCGTCCAGATCCACCACAGAATAAGCGAAGCCAGCGCGAAGATCCCAACAAAGCCAGGGCCTTCAGGGTGCAGCGGTGGCAGTAAATAGGTGCGCCAGGAAATCGAAGCTGATGTCACGCGGGAGTACTCCTTTGGGGGTCTTTCAATCTGATACTTCTAGAGCATTTATAGTCTGATTGTCATTCTCGTGCTTGGCCCGTGCTTGGCACGGAAATCCAGGGCAAAAGTGGCGGTTCAGGTGCCCCACCTAGCCCTTTTTCTGATCGGCTTTCTGTTCGGACCGGGGCAGCGTGAAAACCTGGCCAGGGTATATCAAATTAGGGTCTTTGATCTGGCCCTGGTTGGCCTCAAAAATGACGGTGAACATCATGCCTTCGCCATACACGCGCTTGGCGATGCGCCATAAACTATTGCCCCGCACGATGGTGATGTCGCCCGGATTGCCGGTGAGTTTTGCAGCATCGACCGGGAATGGCACTTCGACGCGGGCAATAACCACGTCATTCTGCCCCACTTGATCAACCCGCAAGGTGTGCGCTCCGGGTGTGGCTTTGTTTTGCGTCTCCACCTGCCAGAAGCCTTTGTCATCGGCGGTGGCTTTGCCCACGAACGCATTGTCGAAATACACCTGCACCACCGCACCGGGCTCGGCTTTGCCACTGAGTGCCACTTTGCCGATTGAATCATAATCCGCAGTTTCAACGCTGAGTGTTTTAAGGCCGGGCGCTGCCCCGATTCCTTGTAACACGCGACTCTTTCCGCCTTCCCGCGCTTGCTCGACAATCAAAACTTCGCCGCCTTGCTCAGGGACCGCCATCACAACCACACGGTCTGAGGTGGTGGTTTTGCCGCCAGCAATCATACGCAGCGATAATTGGCGCGTCCCGGGTGCTAAGGGTTTGTCAGGGGTGAACACCCACTCGCCGCCAGCATTCGCAGTCACGCGGCCAAGTTCGGTTTCGCCATCAAGAATCAGAACCGTAGAATTTGGCGCAGCGCGACCCGCCATCACGGTGTTGCCCTTGGCATCGACGCGCACCACATCAAACGCGGGCAGCGATGGCCCGGCCACTTTTGCTGCGGGTTTCAAACTGTTCAGCGACAACGGTGAATCGAGCGAGAAATTCAAAATGCCAACGGCAGCCACAATGATGATGCCAATGACAGCAATGATCAGCGGCTTACTCAGGCTGGTGTTTGTGCTGCTTGCTCCGGGGGGACGGGGTGCGTCTTCCATCTTCTCGTCTTCCTTGGTCAACCGAGGCCAAGTCTAGCGCAAAACGCTGAACTGGGCTTGCCTGAAATCGCACCTGTTTAGGCAAATTCTTTAAGCAGCAGCCGCCGCCGAGACCAGGATGGCAGCAATCACAATGGGAATGGCGCAAAAGGCGCTTAAGGTAGCGAGATATAAATAAGCCGCAATTCCGCCCTTGGGCATGGGCACCCGCCGCGCGGTGCGTTCGGCAAACAAAATCAGGGTCAACACGGCAAGACCAATAAGTGATTCAGGATGGCGCTGGGCCAAGGCCCACGCCATGGCAACCAGGCTGGCTGTGGTCGGCACAATCACGCTATGGCCGAACTCAAGGTTTGCGAACAACGAACACAACGCCAGCGCAAACAACGCCGCAACCACGCTGAGCGCAATTGCCGTCAGTACCCCGTCGCCCGCAAGCGATGCCAGCACCGCGATGCCAGCCCCCACGGCAATAACAACCACAAGTGTGGTCGCATGATGCGCCTGGGGTTTGCTAAAACGCACAATCATGCCCATCCACAACAGCGCCAGGGCCAGAACCAATCCTGCCTGTAAGGCCGAGGGTGCGCTTTTCGGCATGAGGCCGTTCACAGCCGACGCCCAGCCACAGCCCAGCGAGAACACCGCAAGCAAGATCCATCGCAGTACATTGGCCGGCTTCAGGGCATCGAGCAGCGCACCAACGACGACGGCACCAATCACAATATGCCCGATGCGGTTCAGTGGCCCAGCGGCGGTCCAGGCAAAGCCCGTGACAAAAAAGAGCGCCGCTAGAATACCCAGTGCTGCCCCGATACCTGCCAACCGCGCACCACGTTCAGGCCCGGCCACAGTACGGATGCCCACGACACCGATTGAAGCAGCCCCAAAAGCGACGATATAAGGAAGATATGTTTTTAACATTATGTTCTTGCAGTGCAAATTTCTGAAAAATGACTTAAGTCGTTTAGCATTGCTGAGGCACCGATTCTAGGACTGAGGTGAGGGAAAAGATGGCTGACGAAACAAAAACCAGTGCCACCACGGAAGTCGCCGCTAGGGAAATCGCCGCTACGGAAGTCAAAGTCTGGGATCTGCCAACGCGTGTGTTTCACTGGGCGCTGGTGCTGTTGGTAGGCCTTAGTTACCTGACAGGCAAATTCGGCGGCTTTGATTTTATCATGCCGGTGACCAAAGATATGGTTGCCAACATGAGCATTCATATGTGGAGCGGGCTGTCGATTTTGGCCCTGCTGCTGTTTCGCGTGGTGTGGGGTTTCATGGGCTCCAGCACCGCGCGCTTTTCAAATTTTGTCGCAGGGCCCGGAGCCATTTTTGGCTACGTCATGGGCCTGCTTAAACGTGCGATGAAGTTCACTGCGGGCCATAACCCTGCCGGGGGCGCGATGGTGATTGTGATTCTGGTTCTGTTGCTGGCGCAAGCTGGCACCGGACTGTTCGCCAAAGAGGATGATTTTTTTGGATTCACTGGCCCGCTGCATGGCTTGATCAGCGAAGAGGCTGCAAAAATCATCACCCGGCGTCATCACCAGATTTGGGGCTACATTGAATTGGTGGTGTTGATTCACATTGCAGCCAATGTGTTTTACTGGGTGGTGCTGAAGCAGAACCTGATCAAGGCGATGTTCACCGGCACCAAGCCGCTGCCTGCCGGCACCACCGCACCGCAGATGAAATTTGCATCAACCACCGCGGCTGTGGTTGTTCTGATCATCGCGGCCATTGCAGTGTGGGGCGTGACAAAGCTGGGCACATAAAAACGCCCGATCTTGCGACCGGGCGTTTTTGCATTCCAAAATCAAAACTGATTTTAAGGAGTCTTGGTACGATAAATGTCGTGGCAGGCTTTGCAGGTAAACAGGCCTGCCATCTTTGGTTTGGCAGCGTCCATACCGCCTGCTTTTGCCGCTGCAGCAACCTCGTTGGCCGCCGTTTCAAGTGCGGTGAAACGGTCGGAAAAATCTTTCCAGTTGTCCCACACTGCTTCGGTGGCCGTGCCGCCGACGACCTTCGCCTCGAAGGCCTTCTTGGCTGCGCCGACTTGGATGGCAATCGTTTGCGCGTGCGCGGCCAAGTTATCGACGTTGGTCACTTTGCCTTGGGCAATCTTACCAAGGGCCGAGGCTTGCTCGCCCAGGGTTTTCATAATGTTGATGCGGTAGTCGATCACGTCTTTGTTCTCGGCGGCGACGGCAGGAAGGGCCACCAGGGCCGCAAGCGCCACGCCAGAGAGAACATGCAACATACGAGTCATCGAGAAGCCTCCGAAAAGCGATAAATGTGGTCCGGGATTGGACCGGGATTATTATTGGACGACCTTATTTGAACTTTGATTTGTACTTTGAGGCCGCCGGATTGAATCTAGACCCAAAACCAGTACAAAGAACCACCCGAGGGCGCAAGCACTCCCAGCGCCCTGATCCATTTTAAGATATTGCGGTTTTAAGGCGCTTTCATGGCCCCCTTCCCCAAACTTGGCAGTTTATGCGTGTTCTGCGGGTCACAAGCCGGTGATGACCCTGTTTTCCGTAAGGAGGCCGTAGCGCTGGGCAGCGCCATGGCCGCCAATGGCACGGCTCTGGTGTTTGGCGGCGGCAAAGTGGGTCTGATGGGGGCCTGCGCGGACGCCGTTCTGGCGGGCGGTGGACGGGTGATTGGGGTGATCCCCGAATTTTTGCGGGACAAAGAACTGGCCCACAAAGGGGCCCATGAAATGATCGTGGTGCCCGATATGCACACCCGCAAGCGCATCATGTTCGAGCGCGCTGAGGCCTTTTGCATTCTGCCCGGCGGCATTGGCACGCTGGATGAATTCTTCGAGATCATTACCTGGCGTCAGCTCCATCGGCACAACAAACCGATCATCGTGCTGAATGCGGCTGGCTACTGGGACCACTTGGCGGGGCTGTTGGAAACGATCATCGCGCGCGGGTTTGCCCACCCCGGGCATTCAAATTTAGTTGATATGGTCGCGCGCGCTGAAGACGTGATTAAAGTTATTGAGGCCGA
>JANLSL010000342.1:0-1548 GCA_031362385.1 Alphaproteobacteria bacterium
CCCACAGGAAAAGTGCCCACGCTGGTCCACGGCGGTATCACCGTTTGGGATTCACTGGCCATTCTCGAATATTTGGCCGATGCATTTTACGATAAACCCTTCTGGCCAACCGACCCGCATGCCCGTGCGGTGGCGCGCGCCATTTCGGCAGAAATGCACTCGGGCTTTCAGCCCATGCGCCAAGCCATGAGCATGAATCTGCGCAAAACTTTCCCGGCCAAGCCAATGGCCGCCGATGTGCAAGAAAACATCATCCGCATTCAAGCGATGTGGAACGATTGCCGAGCGAAATTCGGTTCAGGCGGGCCGTTTTTGTTTGGCGCATTTTCAAACGCTGATGCGATGTACGCACCCGTGGTCACGCGCTTTAAAACGTACAGCGTTGATCTAGATCCCGTCAGCCGCGCCTATAGCGATGCAATTTTGAATCATCCTGCCGTCAAACAATGGTATGCCGATGCGGCGCAGGAAAAGTGGGTCATCGAGAAGTATGAGACGCCAGCTTAAGGTATAGCAATTGCACTGGGCCAAACAATCGTGGGCCAAACAATCTCTGGCACATCCATCAGCTTGAGGGGGCCAGTGTAAAGCTTGCCGTCTTGGAACGTGACCGACAGGTTGATTTCAGGAACGCCCCCTTCTGCTGCGCGCGACATCAGGCCCAGCGCAATGCGCGCGATGTCGGCTTCACCTTTGCGTACAACGCCGTGCACGGCCATCGTCTCCACAGCCTCTAAAAAGCCTTGGAACTTTGCCGATAACGCGCCCACGGGTTGAAGTCGGTCATTCAAGGCCACGGTGCCGTTGGCGGAAACCGACAACGGCGGCCAGTCAAAAACCAATTCGCGCACTTCAAGTGTGCCGCCCGCTTCGCGCCAGGTGGCAAGGGTTGTGGGCAGGGGGCCAGCAGCTATCTGTCCTGTGAGATCAAGTTTAACGCGCGCAGTTTTAATGGCTGGGGCAAACACGCCAAACTGACCCAGCGCTGGGAAAGCAATGTTTGTGATATCCATCTCAAGATGACGCTGCGTTGATTCTGTGTTGTTGCCTGCACTGATGCCCGAAATAGCCAACGCGCCAGTATCAATGGCCAGCAGGGCAGGGCCATCAGTTCCATTGGCAGCTTTAACGTCACTCACATCGACAGCGATTGCATCAATTTGCCCACGCATCGTCAGTGTCGCTTGTATATCGGCGCGCGCAGCACTGACCACTCCTACAACGTCAGGCGATGTCCACATATCTGTCAAGGTATGTGCGCCAGCAAGATCGACGTTAAGGTGCAAAGGCGTCCAGGGTTTCGCCCACAGGGTTAGGCTGGGGGTGCGCCAAGTCCAGCCCCCGGCAGTGGCTGGGGCGCTCACGCTCCACGCAGGGTACACCACAATCACGCGTGCCGGAAAACCACTCAGCGTTGGTTCGTCGTATTCAATCGCCAGGCCCGCTTGGCGCTGTGTGCTGATCCATTGCGCGGCTTGGTTTTTCAGAACAGATGCAGTCCCAAACCATGCAGCAACGTAAAGCGCAATGACCGCCACTGTGACCAGG
>JANLSL010000355.1:0-2534 GCA_031362385.1 Alphaproteobacteria bacterium
GCGGCCTAACCCCTCGCTCAAAGGGAGCACCAACGGCGGGCCACCAGGCCCGGTCTGGTGGTACGCGGTACATTTTCACCAGCCCAGGCCTGGCGTCCCACCGTCGGCGCCCCCTTAGCTCGAACGTTGAGGCTGTGCAAAAACCCGCCGAGCGAAGTCATCAACGTTGCGGTCTCAAACGTTAAAGAATGACCGAAAGATTGATGAATTGGGGCTCGTATGGCACGCTACAAACCCGTTGATCGAAACCCCAAATTCATCCCAGTGGTATTGTCCGAACAAATTGTGCCGGGCACATTTGAATTCGCCCTAGATCACCTGATCGATCACGAGCTGGATTTATCGGCCCTTGATGCAAAATTTAAGAACGATCAATCAGGCGCTAGCGCCTACGACCCTCGCGTCATGTTAAAGATCGTGTTGTTCGCCTACTCCAGAGGGTTGATTAGCAGCCGCAGCATTGAGCGCGCCTGCCAGCACAACGTGCAGTTCATGGCGCTATCTGGGGATCAATGCCCAAGCTTCACCCACATCGCCAAGTTCGTGCGTGAATTGGGCGATCAAATCAAACCTCTGTTCACCCAAGTGCTGCTCACCTGCGACCGCATGGGACTGATTGGCAAAGAACTGTTTGCCATTGACGGGGTAAAACTTCCCAGCAACGCCAGCAAAGAGCGTAGTGGTACTCATGCCGAGCTCTTGCATCGGGCCGAGCGATTAGACAAAGCCGCGGCCAAGATCCTCGCCACGCACCGCGAGCAAGACCAAACCAAGGCAGAGTCTGACCTCAATCAACGCCGCCAATCCCAGCTTGATCGCATTCGCAAAGAGGCCCAAGCGATGCGAGAATTCGTCGCCACGTTCGAGCCCAAGCGCAACGCCAAAGGGGGCGAGCTCAAGAGCAACGTCACCGACAACGAAAGCGCCAAGATGGCCACCAGCAAAGGCGTGATTCAAGGTTATTCAGCGCAAGCGGCAGTCGATCACGCGCATCAAGTCATTGTCGCCGCTGACGTCCTTGGCAGCGGCAGCGAACAAAGCGCCTTGCTGCCCATGGTCGCTTTGGCCAAACCCTACGCCACGCCCTCCACGATCATGACTGCTGACGCGGGCTACCACAGCAACGCCAACATCGCAGCATTGCAAGCGCAGAACATCCCTGCGCTGATTGCCGATAATGCAATGCGAGCGCGCGACGAACAGCTGATCGATCAAGCCAAGTACAAGGGCAAGCCCGACCCGCTGCACGACAAATCAAAGCGCAAGTCAAAGTTGGCGGCACAGCCAGCGCAGTTCAGGCCGCAAGATTTCACCCACGACCCAGAGACCAACACGTGCATCTGCCCGGCGGGCAAGCCGATGTACAGCAACGGTGCGCACTGCATAGTCAATGGCCGCGAGCACCATAAATTTACCGGCAGCAAGGGGTCGTGCCTGCCCTGTACGATACGAGCGAAGTGCCTACGCACCCCAGAGAAGACAGAAGTGCGGCAGGTCGCGATTTTTTACAAAAATCAGCCCAGCCCGAATGAAGCAACTGAGCGAATGAAGCGCGCCATCGACAGTGCGCAAGGGCGGCGCACCTACAGCCTGCGCATGGGCACGGTCGAGCCGGTGTTTGCAAATCTGCGGCACAACAAACAGTTAAACCGCTTTACGCTCAGAGGGCGATGCAAGGTCAGTACGCAGTGGCATCTGTATTGCATGGTTCATAACATTGAGAAGATTGCCAATCGGTCGCATTGAGAAAATGCGCGGCAAGGTCAACGGTAAAACCAATCAGATTTGCGTGCGCAGCAATTTAGCGAACGGATCGAACGGTTCGATACACTAAACGCGATGAATGCAAAAAACGATAAACCTATCGCACAGCAACCCAATACCCGCCACAATCGGGTTTTTGCACAGCCTCGTTAGGCCTCATAGGAACCCCCGTGGACGCTCTCACATTTCTGACGAAGCTTCTTGAGTTCGGCGCTTGGCCTGCGGCAGCAATCGCCGTGATCCTCGTGCTGCGGAAGGAACTTCAAGCACTGCTGCCGAATATCAAGAAGTTCAAGGCCGGTCCGCTTGAAGTCGAATTGGAGCGCGTGGTCAAGGAACTAGAAGCAACGAAGAAAGTAGCTGCGGCAGCTGAAGCAACTGCACAGGTTGTAGCTGCCAAACTCGATGAAGGCGAAGAGAAGACTGAAACACCCAAAGCGTCACTCAGCGTCGATGCTAAGCCAAGCCCTCCGGTGAGCGAGATTGAACTCAAGATCCTAAAGGCTATGGTCGAGAGTAGGTTTGTCACCCGCTCTGTGTCCGGCGTTGCAAAGGACTCTGGCCTGTCAAAAGGCATCGTTCAGGCAACATACGGCACTCTCATCGCGAAAGGCATGATTGAGCAAGTCGAGAATGCAGAAGGCAACCTGCGCTGGCGAGTTACTGCTCTTGGTCGCGTCGTCGCGAATGAGGCCTAACCCCTCGCTCAAAGGGAGCACCAACGGCGGGCCACCAGGCCCGGTCTGGTGGTACGCGGTACATTTTCACCA
>JANLSL010000364.1:0-2006 GCA_031362385.1 Alphaproteobacteria bacterium
CTTGTGTTTCCTGCTTCGAACAGCGAAAAATTGTCCGAGCACTTGATGCGCTTGCGCGATCAGCCGGATTTCCTGATTGCACTCAGTGAAAATTGTCGACGCCCCAAATCAATCCCTGAATATGTCGACGAACTGTTGGAAATTTACGCCGGGGAACCAGTGGTACCGCTGAACGAGCGCAATCTCAGCGGCCTTCAGAATATTCCTGTACTGGCCTAATATTTTTAAAGTTTGCGCGCCAAACACATCCAGTTGATGGTGTCCTCACCGTCGGGAAAACGTCGGTCGAGCCATAACGCCATGCGATTAATGAATTGGAATAAACGTGGGCGCACGACATGACGCTCGCGGAGCGTGTTCAATAAAATTTGCCCCATCAAGGCGAATACCCCGCCGGTTGGAGAAATTTCATCGACAGCAAAGCCGCCGCGGGTCAGTAAACTTTCAAGACCGTGGCGCGTGAAGCGCCAATAGTCATGCGGCACTTCATGATGCCGCCACTGCATCGGCGCTGTGAGGATCAAAGTACCGCCCGCGCGCAACAGCCGATAACACTGTTGAATGTAAAAGAGTGGATCAGGCACGTGCTCTAATGTTTGCGACGACAGCACTGTATCGAAGCTGGCATCAGCACACGGAACGGGTTGGCCCGGAACAAGCAGGACATCAAGGCGCTGGCCAGGTGTTGGGTTAATGTCGGCGGCGGTGTAGCTGGTGACTTTGGATTCGAACAACAGGCGATAAGGTTGCCCGCCTGCGCCATAATCGAGCAGTTGGCCATGTGCGCGCGGCAACGCGCAGGTAATCATCCAGGCATGGAGAAAACTGAGCACGATGTAGTGATGATCGCGATTACTCAGTTCCATATTGCAGCGGCGAACGAGATCGTCCATCGGTGTCTACTTTATCCAAAGCGCCACCCTGGCGCACGACGGTGTTGGCTGATGACTTGCGATAAATTTTGCGCAGTAAGCCTACTATCACGAAAAAGGGGAAACCATGTGGTTTCCCCTTTAGTTTACTGTAGTGGTCGGAGCGAGAGGATTTGAACCTCCGACCCCTGCGTCCCGAACGCAGTGCTCTACCAGGCTGAGCCACGCTCCGTCATCGGTGTTACCTTTGAATCTTGCAATCCAAAGGATTCGGGAACCGGCAGTTTATAGCGCCTGAGCCAAGGGCCGACAAGCCGCGCAAACCTTAGTCCCACTCTCCATTACCTCGCTTCAGGGCGCTTGACTGTCGGATCGACCGAAGCCCAGGTTTTATTGGCGCATTTTGAATTTCCGATGCAGTCCACTGTCAGTTGGGCGAGATCGATGTATTGGATCATCCCCAGCACAGTGCGATCTTCGGTCAGGCTGGCCTTGCCGGTGGCCGGCACGCCGTACCAGTTCACCCCGCCGATGCGAATGATGACATAGGCAAGACCACTCGCCTTAATGTTCTCCTCGGCGATCAGGCGTTCAGCGTGAACCACCTTGGTGCGTTCGCGCGCTTCTGCTGTGTACGCCACAGCGCTGTCGCCAACACCCACGGAGCTGAGATAGATCAGCTCGGTTACACCTGCCTTCTTAGCGGCAGCAGTGATGTTGATTTGGCTGATGGCCCAGAACCCCCATTGGTCCCGCGGCCGGCCCAGGGCATTGATCGCCACGCGCGGCTTGGCTTTCATCATTGCCGCTTCAACATCGGCGGCCACCAGCGCATCGCCAGTAAGGTAGTTGACCTTCACACCCTCGAGGCGTTTACGGTCCGAGCTGGCGCGGGCGAAGATGCTGACAGTCTCGCCCTTGGCCACCAGCAGTTTGGCGATGTCAGAACCCGCCTGACCAGTGCCCCCCATAATCAATACACCACCGGACTTAATCGCTTCTTGCGCGATGGCTGCGTGGGTGAGCGAGAAAGCAAAACACAACACGGCAATGAACTTTGAGTGACGGTTCGTCATAGGTCCTCCTGTTGAGTTGCGAATTTTAGTAGGCGCGTTCGATGCAAAATTCGATAAT
>JANLSL010000403.1:0-2685 GCA_031362385.1 Alphaproteobacteria bacterium
GCCGGGCTGCTTATTTTTGCATCTCGGTTATGGGATATTTTCGCCAGCCTGGCAGTCGGTCAATGGAGTGATCGGACTCAGAGTCGGTGGGGGAAAAGAGTTCCATTTCTGCTCGTTGGAGCACCGCTGACCGCACTGGCATATTTTATATTGTTTGCAGTCCCGGTTGGCTTATCTGGCCTGGCACTTAACGCGTATGTCCTGGTCGCGTTATTACTATATGCTTCCGGTTACACGCTCTATGTTGTTCCATACTTAACCATTCCGGTGGACATCACGTCTGTGCCGCATGACCGCACAACGATGATGACCTATCGGGTCGCGTTCATGACGCTTTCTAGTCTTATTGTATCTGGGCTTGGTCCAGTTCTGATTGAACGGTTTGGCGGCGGGCGGGCTGGGTACGCTGGCATGGGCGCGGTACACGCCGTGATCATACTCGTGAGCATGCTCAGCTGTGCATTGCTTGTTGCCAGAGTCCCTGTCGGTGCCAGCAGTTTACCGACATCGGGAAGATTCATCTCGCAACTGCGGAATGTGCTGAAGAACAAGCCGTTCAAAATTTTTATTGGCGTGAAGTTATGCCAGTTGATGTCGACAGCGACTGTGGGCGCGTCCCTTTTGTATATGGCGCGATATATCCTTGGTGAAGATGAGGGGTTCTTAGTTCGCTTTGTGATTTTCCAAATTGCCGGAACTCTATTGTCGCTCCCTGCTTGGTCATGGTTGGCCAGACGCTATAGCAAACGCCTGACATATATGATGGCAGGATATTTTTATGCAGCCATAGCTTTAACATGGCTATTTGCACTCACTGGTGAAGTGTATTGGGCAACTAACGTCCGCATATTTATGATTGGTGTAGCGACATCCGGATTGCTGGTGATGGGTTTTTCAATTCTGCCCGACACAATGGCCCACAACACAAAAAATAGTGGAATCTCGCAAGAAGGTACGCTTGCTGCCATTTATAGTATGGTTGAGAAAGGAACGGCTGCATTCGGACCGCTGATCGCCGGCATGCTTCTGGACGCATCGGGATTTATAAGTGCCGGTGGTGCCAATCTCCCTCCGACACAGCCCCAAACAGCGCTTATCGCGATACTCATGCTGGCGTCGGTTGTCCCGGCAATTTGCAATGTTGCAGGTGCTCTTCTGCTGCTGAAGTTTGATCTAAAAGAAGAGTAAGTTGTGCTTTGGCACAAAAATCTAGGCATCTTGGAGATGGAGCTAACGTCGAGTCTGGTTCCTCCTGCTCAGAGCGATTGAGATTGCTCTATTCTGCCATTCAACTGTCGCGAGCGCCTGTTTTGTAGCTCCTTGGCGCATTGATTGTCATCGAAATTGCCCCCTGCGCCCCTGCGGGGCTTTTGCCGTCGCCCATTAGGCTATGGCGGACAGGTCCGGTGGGGGGCGCAGACTCCCATTGCTATTGTCATTTTCACCTTTGAGAATGCGTTCCCTGCATCACTTCAAAGCAACGAGGAACCCATGGCTGATTTTAACCAAGTGACATCGCGGCGGCACATCATGATTAGCTCGGGTAGCATAGGGTTAGTAACTGCGCTGGGGGCCACAGCCAGTGCTGCGGCAGCAACAACCACCCCACACGGCGGCAAAGCACCAGTGGTTTCCAACCCCGGTGTGTCGCCGATTGATCGCGGCTTTGTCCGCCTCGCCGAGGGGCCCGTGCATTACCGTTATATGGACGCACAGGGTCGCAAACCTGATCTGCCCATTTTGATGTGTCATGCCAGCCCAGGATCGTCGGAACGGCTCGCACCTCTCATTCCAGGACTTGCGAACAACCGGCTGGTGATTGCCCCCGATACGCTGGGCAATGGCGACTCACCGCCGCCCGCCATGCGCGAAACCACGATCGCATATTATGTCGACGCCACGCTGCGCCTGATGGACAGCTTGGAGTTGGATCGGGTCGATTTTTACGGCACACATACCGGTGCGCAAATTGCCGCCGAGATGGCGGTGCGTCACCCCAAACGCATTCGCAAACTGATCCTCGACGGTGTACCGTTGTTCACGGACGCGTACAAAAAAGAGGCGATTGCGAATTATGCCCCAGAAATGAAACCCGATGCGTGGGGCGGCCACTTGATGTGGGCGTGGAGCCGTTCGGGAGACAACAAAACTGCACCCGAGCAGCGGCAAGAAAGCGTGATGATGCAACTGAAGGCCCTGACGACATATCACATCGCGTACCGGGCAGCGTTTAGCCACGACGTACATGCGTTGCTGCCACAGATCACCCAGCCGACGCTTGTCATGGCGATTAAGCGCGACCCCTTAAGCGAATTTGTAGACCAAGCCGCAGCGATGATCCGCAATGCGCAAAAGGAGTTGGTTGAAACATCTCCGGGGATTGGCGGCAAACTGCCAACGATTCAGAGGTTCTTGGGAATTCCCGCTTAAGGCGCGATCAGGTTGCCCGGTACGATGGGGCGCTCGCTTTTCTAATTCGCGATGCTTTAGATTGGCTCTTCAGCCAGCGTAGCTTGAATGACGGCGCGCCAACCCGAGTTGCCACCACCAAGGGCAAACTTGTCGCCTTCGATACTGCCTGGGCCCTTATCGTGCTTAAACACATAATGCGGCAGCGCCCGGTAGGCCCATTGTTTGCCTTGCGACACTTCCATGAGCGACCAGTTTCCCGTTGGCTTTGCGTTC
>JANLSL010000430.1:0-9995 GCA_031362385.1 Alphaproteobacteria bacterium
CGCCCACACATGTTTGATCCGTTCATCACCACCAAAGCCAACGGCAGCGGCCTTGGGCTAGCGCTGGTGGCTAAAATTGTTTCAGATCATGGTGGAATAATCGAGTTCGAAAGTGAGTCCAAGCGCACGTTATTCCGCGTGATGTTGCCGATCGTCAGCAAAGGTGGAATCGTTGATGGCTGAGGCAACTGTTCTGATTGCTGATGATGATCATGGTGTGCGCACCGTTTTGTCGCACGCCCTGGGCCGTGCGGGTTTTGATGTGCGAACGACAGGTAATGCCGCGACGCTGTGGCGTTGGGTGTCGGACGGCGAAGGCGATGTTGTGGTCACCGATGTGGTGATGCCCGATGAAAACGGGCTTGATTTAGTGCCGCGCATTAAAAAAATTCGCCCCGAGCTGCGCGTCATAGTGATGAGCGCCCAAAACACACTCCTGACGGCTGTGAAAGCAGCTGAACGCGGTGCGTTTGAGTATTTGCCAAAGCCCTTCGATCTCAATGAAGTTGTGAGCGTGGTTAAGCGCGCATTGGCGCAGCCTGGCAAAAAGCATAACGCGCCAACGACAGCGGCCAGCGAAGAAAAGCTGCCTATTGTTGGGCGCTCAGCAGCGATGCAAGACATTTACCGCACCGTCGCGCGCCTGATGAATGCCGATTTGACGGTCATGATCAATGGTGAGTCGGGTACGGGTAAGGAATTGGTTGCCCGTGCGTTGCACGACTTTGGCCGCCGCCGAAATGGGCCTTTTGTCGCCATCAATATGGCCGCGATCCCGCGAGAGTTAATTGAAAGTGAATTGTTTGGCCACGAGAAGGGCTCGTTCACCGGTGCGACCATGCGCGTGACTGGCCGGTTTGAGCAGGCAGAGGGCGGCACGTTGTTCCTGGACGAGATCGGCGATATGCCGATAGAAGCCCAAACGCGTCTGCTGCGGGTACTGCAAGATGGACGCTTCACCACAGTTGGCGGGCGTACGCCGGTGAAGTCGAATGTGCGCATCATTGCTGCCACACACCGTGACCTGCAAACCCTGATCAAGGCGGGTGTGTTTCGTGAAGATCTGTTCTACCGCTTGAATGTGGTGCCGATCCGTATTCCGCCGCTGCGTCAGCGAGCTGAAGATATCCCGGAGTTGATTGCACACTTCCTGACAAGTGCCGCTGCCGATGGCCTGCCAGCCAAGTCGATTGACGCTGCTGCGATGGAACGGCTGAAGGCATATCGCTGGCCCGGCAATGTGCGCGAGCTTGAGAATTTAGTGAAGCGTTTGGTAGCGTTGTACAATGAGCCGCTCATCGATGCTCAAATTATTGAAATGGAGCTGGCTGGCCGCATTCCAGTGAACGATGAGATACCAACATCGGCGACACTGAGTGGGGCCATCGAACGACATCTGCGTGACCATTTCGACGCTGAGGGCGACGAATTGCCACCACCCGGTCTTTACATGCGTATTTTGCGCGAGCTTGAGCGCCCCTTGATTTCGCTGACAATGCAAGCCACGCGTGGCAATCAAGTGAAGGCCGCCGAGGTGCTTGGCCTCAATCGCAATACCTTACGTAAAAAGATTCGCGACCTAGACATCAACGTGGTGCGGGGCTGAGCGCGATGAACGCGGAAACAGTCATTGTCCCTCCATCATCGAACCCATGGTTTATGCGCCGCTTGACGATGCGGTTTGCGGTATGGGCGCGCCAGGTGCGCCTGATCGATCAGTTGTCGGTCATCGTTGCCGTCGCAGCGCTAGTATCAGGTGTGGCGACCTATGCTGCCTTGACCGGGTGGGGATTTGATGAACCTAGCTCAACACTAATTATTATCCTTCTCAACATCGATATTCTTCTGCTGCTCGCGCTTGTCATTCTCATTGGGCGCAAATTGTTGCGCTTGTGGGTGGCGCGTAAATCAGGTGCTACTGGCTCAAGGCTCTATGTTCGCCTGGCATTGCTGTTCGGGGTGATGGCGGTTGTGCCCGCCGTGATGATGGCAGTGTTCTCCGCGCTATTCTTTACCTTAGGTGTGCAAGCGTGGTTTGGCGAGCGCGTCTCAACCGCGATCAACGAGTCTGCCGCTGTTGCGCGCGCATATTTGGCCGAGCATCAGCAGGTGATACGCGGTGAAGCGCTGACCGTGGCAAACGACATCAATCGCCAATGGCCCCAGCTCAGCCAAAGCCCTGCGGTGCTGAATAACTACTTGTCAACCCAAGCGGCATTTCGCGGCCTGACGGAAGCGGTTATTTTTACCTCGGATTGGAAAGTGATTGCCAAAACTGGCTACACGTTTGCCCTTCAGTCAGGCGAACAAATTCCGTTCGAGGCCATTGCGCAGGCCAATTTAGGCGGAGTTGCGGTTGTGACTGGCCAAACATCTGACCGCGTACGTGCGCTGATCAAGCTTGATGCATACCCCGCGGCTTATCTTTATGTAGGTCGCTTTGTTGATGCCAGGGTGCTTGGCCACGTGAGTCGCACAACAGCAGCGTCAACTGAGTATGCAAACCTTGAATTGCGCCGGGCCGACATTGAAGTCAGCTTTACGCTTCTGTTTAGTGTTGTGGCGTTGTTGTTGGTTGTGGTTGCGATCTGGTTTGGGTTGACCTTAGCCACCCGCATGGTGCGCCCCGTTGTCGATCTGATCAGCGCGTCTGACCGCGTCGGGCAGGGGGATTTGACGGCACGCGTGACCGAGATTGCGGCAAATGACGAGCTCGCCACACTTGGGCGCGCATTTAATCGTATGATCCGCCGCATTTCCGAGCAACAGGGTGATTTGCGGAATGCAAATGCTCAGCTTGATGAGCGGCGGCGATTTACCGAAACCGTTCTTGGTGGAGTGAGCTCCGGGGTGATTGGCTTGGATCCGTTGGGCTGCGTGACCTTGCCGAACAAATCGGCCTCAACTTTCTTGGGCATTGATCTGACAGCCAGAATCGGCGCTCCGATTGCTGATTTAGTACCGGAATTTGTTTCATTTTTGGATGAAATCCGCCAATCGCGCCAAGGCTCCGTGCAACGTGAAGTGCAAGTCACCAAACAGAATCGCTCGCAAAGCTTTATGGTGCGCCTGTCAGCTGAGCTCGCTGGTGATAAAGTCCTTGGGTATGTCTTTACCTTCGACGATATCACTGAGTTGCAGTCGGCCCAGCGCAAGGCTGCGTGGGCAGACGTTGCCCGGCGTATTGCGCATGAAATTAAAAACCCCCTGACGCCGATTCTGCTTTCGGCCGAACGGCTGAAACGTAAATACCAAGACCGGTTGAATGAAGAAGATGGTGCATTGTTTGCGCAATGCACGGACACCATCATCCGCCATGTCGGTGATATTGGTCACATGGTCGATGAGTTTTCCGCTTTCGCGCGCACACCAACCCCGGTCATGGCCCAGGTTGATTTACGTAAAATCGTGCATGACGCATTGACACTGCAGCGCAATGCTTATCCTAAGATTGCCATGACCTTTGCCATGGCGTCTGAACCACAGATAACAACGTGCGACAGCCGCCTGATCGGGCAAGCCTTGACGAACGTGCTGAAGAACGCCGTTGAAGCGGTTGAAAGCCGCCGCGCGCAAGAATCTGATGATTTTGCAGGAAAGATTGCTGTCGAACTTATGCAAGAGGCGGGTTCGAGCACGATCCGGATTGTCGATAACGGCATCGGGTTGCCACAATCAGAACGCCACCGCTTGACTGAACCTTATGTGACGACACGCGTGAAGGGCACGGGGCTTGGTTTAGCCATTGTGAAAAAAATCATTGAAGACCACGGCGGCAGTGTTGCGCTCGATGATGCCCCGGGCGGTGGTGCTGTGGTGACATTCACTTTGGTTGATAAGGCGCTGTTTGAGCGCGGGCGACTGCTTGAAAGCGCATCAAGTGCTTCGCGTAGTCACGGTTAAATATTTATACGGCGTGTGGGAATAGGCTTGGCAATGGCGCATGACATACTAATCGTCGACGATGAAACCGACATCAGGCTGCTGATCTCGGGCATCTTGCAAGACGAGGGCTATACAACGCGTGAAGCGGCGGGTGGTGAACAAGCCCTCGCCCTTCTTAAAACCAAAGCGCCAACGGCGGTGATTCTCGACATTTGGCTTGAAGGGAGCCGCATGGACGGCCTGCAAGTTCTGAATGCAATCAAAACCATGCGGCCTTCTGTTCCGGTCATCATGATCAGCGGCCACGGCACAATCGAAACTGCAGTTAAAGCCATCAAACAGGGTGCGTACGATTTTATCGAGAAGCCATTCCAGGCTGATCGGCTGTTGTTGATCCTCGAGCGCGCGATTGAAGCCGCGCGCCTGAAGCGTGAAAATCTTGAGCTTAAATCACGCGCTGGCGAGCCCGAGAAACTGATCGGAAATTGTGCGCCGGTGGCCAATCTTCGCCGGGTGGTCGAACGTGTCGGGCCGACGGGTTCGCGGGTGTTGATCTCGGGCCCGGCAGGATCGGGCAAGGAAGTTGTCGCGCGCCAAATTCACCTGAACTCACCGCGCGCCAATGGCCCCTTTGTGGTCGTTAACTGCGCGTCCTTGCATCCTGACCGGTTGCAGGAAATGTTGTTTGGGACAGCAGATGCAAAAGACCAGCGCGCGCTTGGTTTGCTTGAAGTGGCAGATGGTGGAACGCTATTGCTCGATGAAGTGGCTGACATGCCGCTTGATACGCAAGGCCGCATTATCAGGGTTCTCCAAGACCAAAATCTTGATCGTGCAAATGGCGCTGGGCAAGTTGAGCTTGATGTGCGGTTTGTCGCCACGACCAACCGTGATTTGAAAGCCGAAGTGCGCAACGGTCAATTCCGCGAAGAGCTATATTATCGCCTCAGCGTGGTGCCGGTTCAGGTGCCAGCGCTGTCAGAACGGCGTGAAGACATTCCCGAACTTGCGCGCTATCTGATCGAGCGTAGCGCGTTAACAGCGGGGTTGCCACGCCGTGCTTTGGCGGAAGACGCCATTGCAGCACTGCAAACGTATCAATGGCCTGGTAACGTGCGCCAGCTGCGCAACGTAATTGATTGGTTGCTGATCATGGCGCCCGGAAATACCACAGAACCCATTCGCGCTGAGATGCTGCCTCCTGATATTGGCAGTGACGCGCCGCAAATGTTAAAATTGCAACGTGCTGATGAAATAATGATGCTGCCCTTGCGCGATGCGCGTGAGATGTTCGAGCGTGAGTATCTGGTAGCACAAGTCATTCGCTATGGCGGTAATATCTCGCGCACATCAGAATTTGTGGGCATGGAACGCTCAGCGTTGCATCGCAAGCTCAAATCATTAGGCATAGGTGGTGATATTCGCGCCCACCGCGAAGAAAACGAAGCGCGCGGGGGCGGGAAACTTCTGCCCCTGGGGCGAACCAATTTCAGGTCCGAATAGATAAGCTCCTGGGATTTTCAGCGATGTCGCATGTTGCTTATGTTAACGGACGATACTTACCGCACCGGCAAGCGACGGTTCACATCGAGGATCGCGGCTATCAATTCGCCGATGCCGTGTATGAAGTCACCTGTATCTGGAATGGCCGCCCGGTTGACCATGCGGCCCATTTAAAACGCCTTGAGCGCTCGTTGGGCCAGTTGCGTATTGCAATGCCGTGCAGCCTTGCTGCGCTGACGGCGATCACACGCGAAATCGTGCGCCGCAATCGCGTCACCAAGGGCACTGTCTATTTGCAGGTGGGGCGTGGTGTTGCGCCGCGCAATCAACCGTTTCCGACCAAGCCCGTTAAACCCTCGTTGGTGATGACGGCCAAACATGGCACTGGTCCGACTGAGGCCATGGCGCAAGCCGGTGTCAAAGTGCTGGTTCAACCTGATATTCGGTGGGGGCGCGTGGACATCAAATCAGTGGGCCTTTTGCCCAATGCACTTGCCAAGCAGGCTGCAGCTGAAGCCAAAGCATTCGAGGCATTGTTGGTCAAGCCAGGTGGAATTGTGACCGAGGCCGGAGCCGCCAATGCCTGGATCGTAACCAAAGATAAAACACTCATCACGCACCCGCTGACGAATGAAATTCTGGGCGGCGTTACCCGCAGCACTGTATTGCGCATGGCCAAGGCTGCTGGTTATCACATTCAAGAGCGCGCCTTTACGCTGGATGAAGCGCTGGCCGCCAAAGAGATGTTTCTGACCGGAACCACCACTTTTGTACTGCCCGTTGTGCAAGTTGACGAGCGCACCATTGCCAATGGCGCGCCAGGGTCAGTGTCGCTGGATCTGCGACAGCGGTACTTCGATTACGTCAATACGCTTGATGACCGGGCTTGGTCGACGGCTATTTCATGATCAACTTGCCACCACCACAGGCCATCTTGCTCGATTGGGACAACACCTTGGTTGATACCTGGCCCTGCATTGGAAAGGCGGCCAATATCACCCTTGAAGCGATGGGTCACAAGCCATGGACCGACGCTGAGATTCGCGAACGCATTGCAGGGTCGCTGCGTGACACTTTCCCTATAATTTATGGTGACCGTTGGGAAGAAGCGCGCGAAAAATACTACCGCGCGTTTGAACAAGTTCATCTTGAAATGTTACGCGTTTTGCCAGGCGCTGAGGCCTTTGTGCGCGCAGCACGGGCGCGGGGCATTTATCTCGGCCTTGTCAGTAACAAAACTGGCAAGTACCTGCGCGCCGAAGTCAATCATCTGGGGTGGGCACCCTTATTCGGCAAAATTGTTGGTGCGCAAGATGCCCCGCGCGATAAGCCTGCGCTTGACCCAGTATATATGTCGCTTGAAGGTTCAGGAATTGATCTGGGTGCGCACGTCTGGTTTGTGGGCGACGCGGCGATTGATGTTGAATGCGGCAAGGCAGCAGGCTGCACAACGATCCTGGTGCGCACCGATAGCTATGACGGCTTAGCGCCCGATGCGCACGTGCCGCATTGTACTGAATTGTTAAAAGCATTGGCGTGAACCGGGGCAGAAGAGGGGAATACGAATGAAAAAATTTCTAGTCGGCATTATTGGCCTTATCGTCGTTGGGTACTTAGCTCTGATTGGGTACGCCTACTGGCCGGTTGGTGAACCCGGTGTTCCCGCCAAATCCTTGGCCACAGCTGATGACAAGTTTATCGATATCGATGGGCTGAGTATTCGCTACCGGACCTACGGCGAGCAAACGCCAGATAAACCTAATATTGTCCTCATGCATGGGTTTGGAAACTCGCTACAGTCATTTCGTAATCTTGCACCGTTACTGACCGAGTGCTGCTTTGTCGTGGCGTTTGATTTCCCGGGCTACGGGCTTTCAACAAAGCCAGTCTCGTATGACTTCAGCAATGCAGGCCAAGCCAAGATCGCCATCAAGCTTGCCCAAGCCCTGGCGCTCACCAAGCCAATCTATGGTGGTCACTCAATGGGCGGGGCCATCGCCCTGCATACTGGTGTTAAAGACCCGAATGCAGCAGGAATTATTTTCATTGATCCGGGCATTTACGAGACAGGCGTTCCAAAAATCCTGGCAATGGCACCGTTCCCATTACCCCGCATGTCCGCCAAGTTATTTGGTGACTCAAATTGGCGCGGGCAGTTCTTGAAAGTGTCATTTGTTGATCCCAGCGTGGTCACCCCTGAGGTCATGGCTGATCTGGCGCGCACGTCACGTACCGATGACTATTGGGAAGGCACAACCGCAATGATGAGCCAGTTCACGCCCGGTCAAGAAGAGCCATTGTTGCCCCTGGTTAAAGTACCAGTTCTTGCAATCTTTGGCGAAAGTGACCGCAATCACCCAGACGCCGATCGTAAACGCCTGCAGGCCGCTCTCCCTGGGAGTGCCTTGGTCGTAATTGAGAAAGCAGGCCATTATCCACACGAGGAAAGGGCTGTTGAGACCGCAAATGCAATCAAAACGGCTTTGGCAGGGTGGGCATCAAGCCCCCCTTAATTGCGTCAAACCCAACCGTTCTGCGGGTTTGACCCCGTTGCCCTGGGCCCGAAAAAAAACTAGCATTTCACTGGTTTTGCCATATTTGCGGCGGACCGACCGAACGACCAGACCTGTACCAAAATAAGTCAATAAACAAAACAAAGGGTGCAAACTGCCATGTCCGCCGAGAAGGCTCAGAATGTTCAAGACGTTTTCTTGAACGCGATCCGCAAAAACAAAACCCCTGTCACTGTCTTTTTAGTCAACGGCGTTAAACTGCAAGGCATTGTCACGTGGTTTGATAATTTCTCCATGCTGTTGCGCCGCGACGGCCACACCCAGTTGGTGTATAAGCATGCCATCTCGACGGTTATGCCTTCGGCCCCAGTGCCGTTGTTTGAACCGGCCGATGGCGCGGGCGGTAAAGAATCTGTCCCGGATAAAGATGACCCCGAGGCTTAAGCTCGGGTGGTAAGAATTAAAGAGGCTCCCACGTCCCAAGCTCCGCACGACACCGCGAAACCGGCAACCCGGACGCTGGTGATTTACCCGCACATCAAATCGCGTGATCATTCTGACCTGCGCGGTGATCGCCTTGCCAGTTCACGCCTTGATGAAGCCCGTGGCCTCGCGGCTGCGATTGCGCTGAATGTGGTCCATGCTGAAACCATCAACCTTCAACGCCCCAGGCCGGCCACACTGATCGGGCAGGGGTCGGTAGAGCGGTTGGCTGAGTTGGTTAAAGCGCAAGAGTTGGAATTAGCCATTATCGATGCGCATCTTTCACCAGGCCAACAGCGTAACTTGGAAAAGGCGTTTGCCTGCAAGGTGATTGATCGCACCGGGTTGATTTTAGAAATTTTTGGCGCGCGGGCCAAAACGCGCGAAGGCCAGCTGCAAGTTGAATTGGCGCATCTGAGTTATCAGAAAAGTCGCCTGGTGCGCAGTTGGACGCACCTCGAACGCCAACGGGGTGGTTTCGGGTTCATGGGCGGCCCCGGCGAATCGCAAATCGAAATTGACCGACGCTTGATTGGCGACCGCGTTGTGCGGTTGAAGAAAGAGATCAAAAGCGTCACCCGCACCCGCCAGCTGCACCGCGCAGCGCGCAAGCGCATTCCTTATCCAATCGTGGCACTTGTGGGTTACACCAACGCAGGCAAGTCTACGCTGTTTAATACCCTCACCTCAGCAGGTGTTGTGGCCATGGACCAGCTGTTTGCAACGCTGGACCCCACGATGCGTCAGTTAAAACTTCCATCGGGCCGCACCATCATTTTATCCGACACTGTTGGTTTTGTGTCTGACTTGCCCCACGAATTGGTGGCCGCCTTCCGCGCGACCTTGGAAGAAGTGCTGGAAGCTGATGTGATTGTTCATGTGCGCGACGTGGCCCATGATGAGACCGAAGCTCAGAAGAAAGACGTGGAAGAAGTGCTGGTGCAACTGGGGATTGATCCGGAAAAACCCGAGACCGCCAAGCCGATGGTCGAAGCTTTAAATAAAATTGATCTGTTAGGCGAGGAAGAGCGCTTGCGCATTTCAGGTACGGCAAGCCGCGGTGATGATGCGGTGGCTTTGTCGGCGATAACAGGCGATGGCGTGGCCCGGTTCTTATTCGTCATTGACCGCCATCTTGCCAAGGCGCGCGATACGCTTGAGCTCGCAGTACCTTTAGAAGACGGCGCAACTTTGGCGTGGATCTATCGGCGCGGCGAAGTGTTAGCCAGGCGCGATACCGAAACGGAAGCCATTGTTACCGCACTGCTTGATGTTGCAGACGTTGCGAGGCTGGAGCAAAAGGGCGGCGTGCGCATCAATCCGCGTATTTCTTCGCCGGTTGGCGCAGCCGCGTAGCATGGCCACCCTCGACCCCAGTGCTGTGATCGGTTGCTTACGCGAGGTTGCCGAGACGATTATTCTTCCGCGCTACAACAAACTCGCTGACGACGAAGTGCGGTCCAAAACCAACAAGCACGATCTCGTCACGGTCGCCGATGAAGAAGGCGAACAACGCCTGAAACAGACTTTGCCTCAATTATTGCCGGGTTCAATTCTCATTGGCGAAGAAAGTGTGGCCAAAGATGCCACGCTGCTGAACCACCTGGCGGG
>JANLSL010000437.1:0-2514 GCA_031362385.1 Alphaproteobacteria bacterium
GCCGCCAGGGCCTTGAGCGGTTGTCGCAGGGCGATTTGGTCAGCGCAGCAGACTCATTCGAACGAGCACTTGTTGCATATCCGAATCACCCAGATGCCCTTCATTACTTGGGCGTGATTGCTTTTCAAAATGGGCGCTTCGAAAAAGCGATCAGCCTTATGGAGGCGTCGCTCAAAGCTTACCCCCAGAACTCGGACGCTGAAAACAACTTAGGCTCAGCATACTTAGCAATTGAGAAATTTGACCTCGCCGAGCACGCTTTGCGCCGCGCGATTGCACTCACACATCAAAATGCGACGTACCATTTTAATTTGGGCAATGTTCTGTTTACGCAGAAGCGCCTTGCTGAGGCTGTGCAGAGCTACAGAACTGCAATTGACCAGCGCCCAAATTACCCTGAGGCACTGTGTAACCTTGGAATAGCCTACCGCGACCTCGAAAACTTAGCAGCAGCGACGAAGTGTTTCGAGAAAGCATTTCAATTTCGACCAACCTACGCCGAAGTGGCCTACAACTTGGCCAATGCCTATCGCGATGCCTGTCGGCTGAGCGACGCAGAGCACATGATACGTCAAGCGATTAAACTCAATCCAAGTAATGCCAAAGCCTATAACTCGTTGGGTAATATCTTAAGTGAAAGCACGAAGTCTGATCTTGCCGTCGCAGAGTTTGAAACTGCCGCTACACTGGACCCTCAATCTTTGCCTATGGCCAGCAACGTACTGAGCTGTATGCAATATGTGCCAGGCATTACGAACGCTGCGCTCCAAAAAGCGAGCAGCGTGTGGGTGCAAAAATTTACACCGCTTTTCAAGGTTCCTGGTTCCGTTCGCTCACACAAAGACCCAGCCAAGAAGTTAAGAGTCGGGTTTGTGTCGCCAGACTTTGGTCGTCATCCGTGCGGCTTCTTGAGTGTACGGATGTTCGAAAATCTGAATTCTGAAGAGATTCAGCCGGTTATTTTTAGCACCCGGCGTACTGAACGTGAGGACGACATCTCACGGCGCATCGGAATCGCTGCCGAATGGCGGCGCGTCTTAGCGCTGGCTGACACAGACCTCATTTCCACAATTACCGCTGCCGAAATAGATATTCTGATCGATATGAGTGGCCACACCTCGGGTCATCGTCTTGGTGTTTTTGCGCACAAGCCCGCACCATTACAAATGTCGTGGCTGGGGTATGTCGGCGCCACCGGCCTATCCACGATTGACTATATCATCGCTGATAGATGGCACGCCCCGCCTGGCCACGATGCTTATGGGCCAGAGCAATTTTTGCGCTTGAAGGATGGCTACGTCTGTTTTGAACCGCCCGCTGACATCGGAGACGTTGTAGCGCTTCCCGCACTCTCAAACGGGTACGTGACCTTTGGATCGCTGAACAATGCAACCAAACTTAATGCCGCTGTGATCGAGAGTTACGCAGTAATTCTGAGACAAGTTGAGCGCAGCCGTTTGATTCTCAGGTTTCGCGGCCTCGACGATCCCGGCGTTACTGCGCACATTTACAATCAGTTTCAGGCAAGAGGTATCGAGCAAACGCGCATTGACATCCGAGGCTATGCAAAACATCAAAAATTCTTGGCGACATATAATGAAATAGACCTAGCACTTGATACCTTTCCCTATTCGGGAGGACTGACGACCTGCGAAGCCTTGATGATGGGTGTGCCGGTTGTCACTTTCCGTGGGCAGACTTTCGCAGGGCGTCATTCCACCAGCCATATGAGCAACGCCGGGCTGCCTGATTTCGTCACAGATGACCGCAGCGGTTTTGAGCACTTAGCTGTGACCAAAGCGCGCGATCTACAAAGCCTTGCAAGCTTGCGTTCAGGGATGCGCGCGCGTCTTTTGTCATCGCCATTGTGTGACGGCGCACGTTTTGCTGCGTCGTTCTCAGAAGCTTTACGCGAGACATGGCAACGTTATTGCTCGTCTAGCCCGTGAATACAGCAAGCGTGTCGATCAAACGGCCGACCTGAGCAGGCCATCCCCACTTTTGCATGAATGCTGCGCCCGCAGCGGCACGGCGATGGCGCTCATCCGTATTGGCATAAGCTTGCTCAAGGGTGGCGACAATCTGCTCAATCGAAGACTCGCCCCAATCCTCAAGGTCTTTGCGACCAGTCAATGCGCCGATTGGCAATTGCATATCGAGCGCGTAGCAGTTTTCAGTTTCGATCAAGTCATGATGGCCGGTATTGCGTGAGAGAATAACCGGAACGCCACAGGCCATTGCCTCCATGGCAACAAGATTGGTTCCGCCTTCACAGCGGCTGGGCATCAATGCAATATCAACCTCGCTCATCACATTCGGCGTCTGCGCATTGTGGAGAGGGCCCAGATCAATAAAGGCCTCCGGGGCGATACCATTGGCCTGCAACCACCCCGCAACGTCAAGTTTGCCGTCTGCGCGCTGGTTTGGTGCGCCCTGGGTGTGGGTCGACATAGCTAGGCTTTTGGCAGCTTGCGGCCAGGGGTTATGCCATGCGGTTACCAACAGAGCATCGGG
>JANLSL010000440.1:0-11183 GCA_031362385.1 Alphaproteobacteria bacterium
GCACGGGTGGCCTCGCGAATAATTTCGAATTGGGGAATCAGCTCGTCTGGCGCTGGCGGGCGGTGCGCTTTGTATTCTTTGTAAATCTCGTTACGGAAAGTCTTACGCTTGGCATCGAAGATCACGGCGATCAGTTCTTCAACACTTTGGTCGCGCAGATCGTCCAGCAGTTTCATCATCATGGACGAGAAACCATAAACCGCGTTGACGGGCGTTCCGTCGCCGCGTGTCATCATCGGCAGTCCGTGGAAGGCGCGGAAGATGTAGCCCGAGCCGTCGATCAGGTAGAGCCGTCGTGGTTTGGTTTTGAGCGCGGCCATGGCGCGCAGCCCCTAATGGCCAGCAGCAGAGGCCTTGGCGTCTTTGTCGAGAACATACTGGCGGCCGCAGTAGGGGCAGTCGATGTGCCCAAGCTCAGGCTTAATCTGCAAATAAACGCGGGGGTGGCCTAGCGCGCCGCCGCCGCCATCACAATTCACGTGAGTCGCCGCTGTTTTGATCGTTTCAACTGCTTCGGTCATGTGGTGAATCCTTGTGTCGCAACTCAAAATAAGGTGCCTTGTTTATGCGGCCCCTGGTGGGGCTTTTCAAGCGCTCTCGGGCCAGCCCTCGCCCGATTGACCCCCTGCCGCCGGCGCGTTAACCATGGCATCTTATCTAAAGGTATTGAGTGTCATATAAATGTCTACCGTGGCTCTGCCCGATCTTGCTGTCGACATCCGCAATCTGAACAAGATTTATGCCGGTTCTAACAAGCGCCCGCCCAAACAGGCGCTGTTTGATGTGACGTTGGGGGTCCCGCGCGGGTCATTCTTCGGGCTTCTCGGGCCGAACGGTGCGGGTAAGTCGACGTTGATCAACATTATGGCCGGGCTGGTGAAACGCACCACCGGCTCTGTAAAGCTATGGACCTACGACATTGAGGAACACGAGCGCCAAGCGCGCTGTGCCATCGGCGTCGTGCCCCAGGAACTCAACCTCGATCCATTTTTTACAGCACGCGAAGCATTAGAGCTGCAGGCCGGTTTATTCGGCGTCCCAAAGAAAGAACGCCGGACTGAGGAAATTCTCAAAGCGGTTGGGCTCTTTGATAAAGCTGATGCGTATTCGCGTACCCTCTCGGGCGGGATGCGGCGGCGATTATTGGTGGCTAAGGCCTTGGTACATACACCGCCGATTTTGGTACTTGATGAGCCCACGGCGGGCGTTGATGTCGAACTGCGCCAGACGTTGTGGAAATATATTCGTGAACTGAATGCGCGTGGCACAACGATTTTGTTGACCACACACTATTTAGAAGAAGCCCAGCAGTTGTGCGACCAAATTGCCATCATCAACCACGGTCGCGTGATTGTGCATGACACCACCGCAAACTTACTCACCCATGTTGATAACAAGGCAATTACGTTTACGCTTGCCGCACCCTTAAGCGCGCTGCCGCCTGCGCTGGCAAAATTTAATGCAACACTGCCCAAGCCCACCGAAATTCACATCAATTATCGCCCCAGCTCATCTGCCATGGGCGAGATCATTGAGGCCGTGCGCGCTACGGGCGTTGTCATCGCTGACATTCGCACCGATGAGGTAGACCTGGAGGACATTTTCCTTCAGCTCACGCGCGCAAGCGCGCCACAAAACGCTGCGTAGAAATTTAACAATGCCAATGGCGCGCTTTATCGCGGCACTTGCGTTGGTCGGTGCACTTACTGCGTGCGCCCCCGTGATCGCGCCGCGCGGCACGTCAATCACAACACCTGCATTGGGCGAAAAGAGTTTCATCACGTCAGATGGGCTTGTGCTGCCGGTACGGCGCTGGCTTCCCGAACAGCAGCCCAAAGCTGTGGTGGTCGCACTGCATGGCTTCAACGACTACGCCAAGGCGTTTGATAAAATTCCTGACGGAAATGTTGGCACCGGTCCTTATCTGGCAACGCACGACATCGCGGTTTATGCCTACGACCAGCGCGGCTTTGGGGCTGCGCCGAATGTCGGGCTATGGCCAGGCCGAGAAGCCCTGATTGGCGACTTGCGCGATTTTGTTGCGGTCTTGCGGCAAACCTATCCGGGTATTCCAGTTTATGCTTTGGGCGAAAGCATGGGCGGTGCTGTGATCATGACTGCGGTGGCTAAAACACCTCAGCCGCTGGTCGATGGTATTATTTTGGCCGCCCCGGCGGTGTGGGCACGCTCGGCGATGCCGTTTTATTACCGGGTCGCTTTGTGGTTGGGCGCTCGTTTTGCTCCAGGTGCCAAGCCCAGCGGGCGCGGGCTTGGCTTTCAAGCAACAGATAATATCGAACTGCTGCGTCATAACGCGCGCGATCCACTGTTCATCAAAAACACGCGGATTGATTCGATCTACGGCCTGACCAACTTGATGGATGATGCGCTTGCCAGCCCACCCAAAATTAAAGTGCCGACACTTTATCTGTATGGCCAGAAAGATCAGATTATTCCCAAGCCGCCGACCCGCGCCGCGGTGAATGCCTTCCAGCGTGATGATGCGCACTTGCGCGTGGCCTATTACGCCAACGGTTGGCATATCGTGCTGCGCGATAAGCAGGCTGAAGCCGTACTGAAGGATGTTGCAGCTTTTATTGATAACCCGGCGGCACCTTTGCCTTCGGGCGCTGAGGTTGATGCACTCCAACGGCTAATGACGCGCTAAATTCAAGGCATTTTCACGCCGATTGTTCTTAGCGTCCTGATGGTCTAAAACACAGTCTAGTTGACCAGGTCACAAAGCCATACGCGCCCGTAGCTCAGCTGGATAGAGCGCTGCCCTCCGGAGGCAGAGGTCAGGGGTTCGAATCCCTTCGGGCGCGCCAAGCTTAGCTTTGTCCAGTCTTGAGACATAGGTAACGGAACGTAGTGACCTTGCCCCGTTCATGCCGCCCGCCTAGAGTCGGGCGCAGGTCAATCATGGTGGAGAATAGCAATGACTTTGATGCGCGCGTTCACAACACTGGCGATGACGATTGCCTTGGTCACTCCGGCTCTGGCGCAAAAAGCTTCTGAAGGGGCAGTCGCACCCGCAGGCGCTAAAGTTTATTTCATCTCGCCCAAAGATGGCGAGACTGTTACAGGTCCGGTTCATATTCAGTTCGGGCTCAAGGGCATGGGAATCGCGCCTGCGGGTGTGGATTTTCCCAATACCGGCCACCACCATGTACTGGTTGACCGTGATGCCGTCACCGCGACCTCACCGATGATGAAAGAGTATATGCAAACCGATGTGCCTGACCTGCTGCACTTTGGCAAAGGCCAGACCGAAACTGATGTAAAGTTGGCACCGGGCAAACACACGTTGCAGATGGTGCTGGGTGACCAAGATCACCACGCGCATAATCCGCCAATATTTTCAGAGCGCATTACGATTACGGTGAAGTAGGTACTGGTTTTAGTTGCCAACCCACTAGGTCTTCGCGTACCCGCGCCAGCACGTTACCCCAATCGCCGAACGTGGCCTGTCGGTAAAGTTGAACCGACGGATACCACGGGCTGTCTGTACGTTCAGAAAACCAATACCACGGCTGAAAATGCCCAAAGGGCAGCAGCACCCACGTGGGCACACCCAAGGCACCAGCCAAGTGCGCGGTCGAGTTACTGACAGTGATGACCAGGTCACACGCCGTCATCAGTGCGGCCAGGCCGTCAATATTAGCCGTCAGATCAAGATCTGGCAGATGAACCAGATCGACGCCTAAATTGTTGATCGCAGCTGTGCGTTCAGTTTGGGTGTCGCCATATTGAAGGTCGACGAAGATGCAGTCAGGCACTTTCAGTAGGGGTGCCCACGCCGCCAGGTCGATGGTTTTGCCGCGTGTGAACTGTGCATTCTGACTGCTCCACGAAATGCCCACGACGCGTTTGCTTTTATATGCACTCAGCTGCGCGCGATAAGATGCACCATGCACGGCGTCGGCCAACAGATATTTCGGACGCTGCGGAAAGCTTTCCAGCGTCGGGCGCACGTGCCGCGCTAATGTCTCGGCTGGGCATTGCCAGGTCACATTGGCGGCAGCAATTTCAGCGGCGGGCGGATCTTGTCGCGCAACAATACATGCGAGGGGTAAAGACCTTGCGTACAGCGACACCAGGCGTGGGTCACACTCGAGAATAATTCTATCGCCGCGCTGCAAAAGATCATCAACCACACCAGCATCGCGAATCTCATCGCCAATGCCTTGCTCGCCCCAAATTAAAAGCGTTTTGCCTTTGAGGTGTTCGCCAGTCCACAGCGGGTATGAAAAGTCGCGCATTTTTGCTGCGCTAGCATCGCGGGGCAAACGCCAGCGTGATTCGAATGCGGGCAACCCGCGCGCCAGATCGCCACGGCGCAGCAGTGCAACAGCGCGATTGAATTGGGCGGGGGTAAAATCTGGGTTGATACTTAAAGCATGTTGAAAATGCGCAATGGCATCGTCAAACCGGCCTTCGTCTTCAGCTACGATTCCCAAACCGTCGTGGACATTGGCGAGATCTGGATTCAGCGCAGCAGCAGTTTCCAGGCTGGTTTTGGCTTCAGTCAGTCGGCCTAACAGCAAAAAGCCAAGCCCCATCAGGGCGTGAGTATTAACGTGGCGTGGTTCTTTCACGATGACGTGTTGGAAACACGCAATTGCCTCTTCGAAGCGCGCGCGCTGGTGCAAGGCCACACCCAAATGAAATCGAGCAGGTGTTGATTGCGGATCACACGCGAGGGCTTGGCGAAACGAATGCTCGGCTTCTTCGACATGCCCCAGATCAAACAACGTCAGGCCACAATTGAGATGCACCGGTGCAAGCTTTGCGTTTAATTCCAGAGCGCGCTTGAAACTGGCCAGGGCCTCATCATGCTTGCCGCGGCGACGCAACGCGAGGCCCAACAGGTTGTGTACATCAGCATTGGCGGGCTGAAGTTTGGCGAGCTTTTGACACAGTGCCTCGGCTTCTGCGCTGCGCCCGGCTTTGAAATGCGCTACGGCCTCGGCATAAAGTTGATGTGGCGTAGCCATTCGCGATGAGGGCCTGCTGCCGCTATTGTTCCGCTATTGTGCCGCTGGCAGGGCCGCAAATGTTTTGCTCAACGTGCAACTTGCCTTAATGCCCTCGCCCGTCACCGCAATCTTTTTGTCCAAGGGTGCTGCATCTGATGTTGCCAGGGGCTTGTTGTCAACGGTGAGCATCAGGCGCATGCGATCTTGGATGCCCACATTGGCTGGGTACTCGGCGCGCAGTAGCATCAGTTCCATGGCGCGACCATCTTTGGCGGTGACTTTTGTTTTGTAGCCACGGTCATAGGCCTTGAGATCGCGGGTACCAGCACTGTCTTGCACGCGGCAATCATAGGGGGCTGCGCGATAAAGCTTGATGTGGGTTTGATCTTCGCGGCCCAAAAACAACATGCCGCCTGCCCAGTTGTTGTCATACAGCCAGAGTTGGTCTGGGTTCAGCACCCATTCCGCATCAGCCTTGAATTCAGCATCGGTGCGCTTTGAAATAAACGAGCATGTGCCGGGTCCGTATTTTTGCTTTTCCAGCGTGTTGCCCTGCAAGACGCCGAACAACTGCTTGCCATCGCGCCGCCATACCCAGTCACAGTTCAGGGCCCCGGGTTCGCGCATTTTAACTTGGCGCCAAAGTTCAGGTCGCTCGTGGAGGTTTTCATATTTCTCCGGGTCGAGGGGGCCTTGGCCCAGAATATTCACGGCACCTAATTTTTCGTCGATGACGGCCTTGTACAAAACTTGGCTGCCAGAAAGAACCGGCCCATCACGCCCGCCGATATTGATCTGGCCATAAAAAACAACGTCGCCAACTTGTGGCGCATCAATAAGTGCAAAGGTGCGATGCCAGTGTTCGTGCTCGCCGTCTTTGGGCATTGCCACTGTGCGTTCGTAATAAACTTGCGGATAGGAGTCCCACACGCCGGGGAACCAGGTGATCAGGTCGTGCATAACCGCCTCAAGCTGCTTGCGGTCTTGCTCGTAGCCCGGCCCAGCCCAAACTGAAGAGGCGGGCACTGCAAGAATCAAAATGGTGAGCAGGGCATTGCGAAGTGCGGTCATGGCTAATCCTTATGTCGACAAGGCCTACGCCAAGACTTAACACGCTTAACGGTAAGGGCAATACAGAGTGGCATGTACCTGCGTGATTTCGCGCTGCGATTACCGCCAGTGTTCTGTCACATTTATTGTCCTGCGAACTGGTACACCTATCGGCTTCACGCAGGCGAGGAGATCGTTTTGAAAGCCTACGACGTTATTGTTGTTGGCGCAGGTACCGCAGGGTTGCCCGCTGCGATCTGTGCGGCAGATCGTGGTGCGCGGGTGCTGGTCATTGAAGCCGCGGCTGATATTGGCGGCACACTGCATTGGTCGTCGGCCCAAATGAGTGGTGCGGGGGCGCGGCGACAAAAAGCCAAAGGTATTGATGATCACCCCGATCTTCATTTCGCCGATGTGATGCGTATTTCGAACGGCAACGCTAACCCTGTCTTGGTTCGTATTGCTGTTGATCAAGCATCAGCCACGCTGGATTGGCTTGATGATCTTGGCTTTGAGTGGGACCCGGTATCGCCCAGCTTATTTTATGGCCATCAAGCGTATGGCCGCGCGCGCACGTATTGGGGGCGCAATCAGGGTCAGTCGTTAATTGATACCTTTCGACCCCGCCTGCAGGCCCATGTCGCCGAGGGCTGCGTTGAGATGAAGCTCCATACAAGGTTTAGTTCGCTGGTGATTGAAAGTGGTGGTGTCGTGGGTGTTGTCGCCCACGCCAGCGACGGGTCAGAGTTCATAGTGCATGCCAAGAACGTTGTTCTGACCTCGGGCGGATATGCCGCCAATGTTGAACTCTACAAAGAAATTCAAAATCAGACGCAATACCAAAAAGCATTTTGTCCCACCGCACGCGGTGACGGGCTGCTTGCGGCGCGCGAGGTTGGCGCGAAAATAATCAATGGCCACCTCTACACAATATCAACCCTGACGGTTTTGAAAGACGATGCCTTTCCAAGCCCGCTTTCTTTACGTGTCAACACCATTCCGCAAAATCGCCCCCCTTGGGAAATGTGGGTCAATGATCATGGTCAGCGATTTGTTGCCGAGGACGAGCCGATTATCGACAATCGCGAAAAGGCCCTAGAGAGTCAGCCCGGCAAACGGTTGTGGATTGTGTTTGACGATGTCATCCGGCGCGAAAGTCCCGACATTATTATGGCGTGGTTCGAACCGCCTCACGCCGATCCGTTCAAGACACACAAAGCTTTCTTCCGCGCCGATACGATTGCGGATTTGGCGAAAATGTGTGGGCTCGGCGTGGAAAATTTAAAAAGCGCGATTGAGGACTACAATCGAGGTCAAGCAAGCGGCGCTGATCGCTTTGGTCGTCAGCATATGCCGCGCCCCATCACGCAGCCGCCGTTCTATGCGATTCGCCAGCAAGGTGGGGCGCTCTCAACCACGGGTGGATTAGCTGTGGACACAGAACTGAAGGTGTTAAATCAGAGAGGTGAGCCAATTCCCAATCTCTATGCCGCGGGCGAGGTCATCGGTGCGGGTCAGACAATGGGGGATGCGGCCGTCGGGGGCATGATGGTCACACCGGCGCTGACCTTCGGAAGGTTGTTGGGTCAAACCATATTAAAGTGGTGATAGACCCTTCATCGATTCACGGCTAATGCCCAAACACAGCAGAGAAAACGCTGACATTTCAGGGGCCAAACCAGACTCCTTCGCCTTGCCCCCTGTGGGCTTTGCGTATAGGTTCTGCAAGGACTTAAGTTAGCATTTGGGGCGTCGGCCTTCTCTTTAAGCGAGGGGCCGTGATGGGGCATGTGAATGAGCGTCCTTTATAAGGCTTTGCAGAAAGCACAGAAGGAAAACGAAGAGCGCCAACCGGCAACGGGTGGTGCGCCGGTCGCAGCAACAGGTGCTGTGCGCATGGCAATGCCCAGCGTCAATTGGCATGTCGCGGGCCTGGGGGCCGCAGCTGTTTTGGCCATCGTTATTGGCGGCGCGTTTTTCTTTTTCGAAAGTTCGGCACCGGCACCGCAAATTGCGCGCGCACCTGCGCCCACTCCAGCACTGCAGCCACCAGCAGCAACCCAAGTTGCACAAGTACCAGCTGCTGTTACACCTGCTCCTGCGGCCATGTCTCCGGCCCCTGATGCGCCAGCTCAAATGGCATCAGCGCAAATGGCACCGCCAGCACTGCCCCAAGTTGCCGCAGCACCAGTTCCTCAGGCCGCTCTACCTCAGGCCGCTCCACCCGTCGAAGTCGCAGCACCAGCAGCAGCGGGCCAACCCGTAACCCTGATGCCAAAAGCGCCTGCTAAACCAGCCGCACCAAAGGCTGCCCCAGCAGCTGCTGGCAATGCTCCAATGCCGCAGTTGGCCGCCGACTCACCGACCCGCGCACTTAATCCGCCCATTAATTTGCGCCGCGACGAGTATGATTTTGCTGGTGTCGGCAATGCCGTTCAGGTGCGCCGTGTCTCGCAACAAGCGCAAGATAACGTCACTGCTGGCTACAACGCCCTGGTGCGGGGCGACCATGAAATGGCGCTCGGTTTTTACGAGCGCGCCCTTCAACAAGAACCACGCAGCGTGCTGGCCCAGTTGGGGCGCGGTGCCGCACTTCAAAAACTGGGCAGAACCGAAGAAGCGCGCACGGCATACGACCGCGTGCTTAAAGTTGATCCTGGTAACCGCGAAGCGCTGACCAACCTCACGGCCATTGTTGCTGAGCGTGAACCAGGCGAGGCCTTGAAGCGTTTGCTCGACCTTGAGCGCGATTATCCATCCTTTAGCCCGATTAAAGCGCAAATCGGGTTGATGTACGCGCGGATGGGTTCGTTCGAGCCAGCGCTCGATTACTTGCGGCGCGCGGTGAACATTACGCCCGACGCCCCAATGTATAATTACAATCTGGCCTTAGTTCTTGATCGGCTTGATCGCGCTGAACAAGCGGTGGCAAGCTATGAACGGGTTTTAAGCGCGGCTGACCGAGGCCGGATCAGCGCCGACATTCCGGTGGCAGATATCGAACGCCGTGTGCGTTACCTGCGTAACAAATAATTACTGTCGGCTGAGACCATGCCGTATCTGGCGCATTTTGGGCTTAAAGAACATCCGTTCACCCTGACGCCGAATACTAATCAGTATTATCCGGTTGAGAAGCACGTCGAAATCATTCAGTCGATTCAATTCGGCATCGCGCGCAATACCGGCATCTTGAAAGTTGTGGGCGACGTTGGCACCGGCAAGACGATGTTATGTCGGTTGTTACTGCGCAAGCTTGTCACCGAAAACGACGCGGTGGCTTACCTGAACGCACCGCAAGTTGACCCCGATAGTTTGGTGGGCTTGGTTTGCGCCGAGTTCGGGCTTGAGGCCGCCACCAAAGCGCAAATGCTGCAGGCATTGAATGCTTTTTTGCTCGAGCAACATGCGCTGGGCCGCAACGCGGTGCTGATTGTTGACGAAGCGCAAGCGTTGGGTGCTGCGGGGCTTGAGGCCGTGCGGCTTCTCTCAAACCTTGAAACTGAGCGCAGCAAGCTTTTGCAAATCGTCATGTTCGGCCAGTCTGAGCTTGATGATCTGCTGGCCCAGCCTAACTTGCGCCAAATCAACCAACGCATTGGGTTTTCGTTTAACACCGGCCCGCTGACCTTGGCCGAGGCGGTGCACTACATCACGCACCGGGTGAAATGCAGTCGCGTTGAGGGCGTCGATTTTCCGGTGTTTTCAGACCGCGCCAAGAATGTGCTGGCGCAGGCGGCGGGCTACGTGCCGCGCGTGATCAACATTCTGGCTGATAAGGCGCTGTTGGTTTCCTATGGCGATGGGTCCATTCAGGTCGGCGAGAAGCACGCCGAAGCCGCCATTGATGACTCACCCCAGTTGGCCAAGCGTGGCCAAATCCAGCGCGGCTGGGTCAGGCGCACGTTAATGGGGCTTATCGCAGTTGAGGCCATTGCGGTTGTGGCATTGTTTACATTTAGTCCTGGTTTGCAAATGTGGACCAAAGAGCTGTGGTCGCGCACCGCCAGCGCTTTCAGCAATTTCAGTTCTGGCAGTTCTGGGCCAACCACGCCTGCGGCCATCGCTCAGCCGCCCGCCACCCCGTGACGCTGTCAGATGTGGCTGCTGTCCCCCACGGTGTGTGGCTTGGTGTTGCAGCGCTGCTGGGGTTGATTTTCGGAAGTTTTGTAACCGCCCTGTCGCATCGCATCCCGCGCGGGCAAAACTTCATTCATGCACGCTCACAATGCCCAGCGTGTGGCGGCGTGCTTGCCACGCGTGATCTGGTTCCGGTGATCTCATGGGTGGTCAATCGCGCGCGCTGTCGGGTGTGCACCACTAAAATATCGGTGCGTTATCCAATCATTGAACTCATCACGGCATTGGTTTTTATGTCGGCGGTGGCGCAGGAAAATCATCTCAGCCAACTGGGGCTGCTTCTCGCCGCTGGCGTCATCATGATGACGTTGGTGGTCATTGATCTTGAAACGCGCAAGCTGCCGCTTGCACTTTTGGCGGTACTGGCCGTGGTGTGCACTGCCTTACGCTGGCGTGGCGACCTCGGCGAATTCACACAAGGCCTGCTGCTCGCGGCGGGTATTGTGGTGGTGGGTCTGGCACTTGCCGCCGCGACTCGGGCACGGACGGGTACGCCCATGATTGGCGCAGGCGACACTTATGCACTTTCTATTGCCGCAATCGCCTTGCCCTGGGAGGCGTTCGGCATGTTTCTGGCCCTGGCCAGCATTCTGGGCTTGGCCCTAGGATTGGGCTGGCGAATCGTGCGCCACGAAAAACTATTCCCTTTTGCTCCGGCCCTTTTTGCCGCCCTTTGGCTGACGCTATTGTTACAAGACCGGCTGCTTGTGGTCTTGGTCTAACCCAAACCCTGGATTTCGGCTCGCAACCAACCACCAATTTCGCCCTAAAGGTGTGATCTTGCTTGCGATTTGCCCTGCCAATAGGCTACCCATGAGGCTGACAAATAAGGTTGAGGGGTGCCTTAACTGCCGCAACGCCAGAACTGGCGATGGGGCTGATATTGAGGCATCAGTGTTTGGGGGAATTCTGTCCATGATCCGCACACCTGTGGGCTCGTCGCACGTATTAGAAAAATCGCGCTCTGGCAAAACAGCTGCCGCGCATTTTAAACACCAAGCTTTTACGCTCACGGCC
>JANLSL010000448.1:0-3112 GCA_031362385.1 Alphaproteobacteria bacterium
CAACGATGGTATTAACATTGCCGCCGCACCGGGGGCCCAAGTCAAAGCCGCCGATAACGGCGTTGTGGCCTATGCGGGCAATGAACTGAAGGGCTTTGGGAACCTTTTGCTAGTGAAACATGCCGATGGATGGATTACCGCTTACGCGCACAATGATAAACTTTTGGTCAAACGCGGCGATGAAGTGCGCCAAGGGCAAGTGATCTCAACCGTTGGCCGCACCGGCAACGTTGATCAGCCGCAACTTCATTTTGAAATCCGCCAGGGAACGCAGTCGGTTGATCCGATGAAGCACTTAGACCCCGCTGGCTAGGCTTTGCTGACCATACCGCACGGGTATTCTGAGGCATTATTTCTATGCTCGGCATCACACTCACAACCTGAAAATCTCTGGGCACATGAAACTTAGCATCGCCCTGACATCGGCTTTTGCCCTGTCGCTGCTCGCGGGTGAAGCTTGTGCGCAACTCGGGGCACCGCCCATTACCACCGACCAATTGACCGGCGGCAAGCTTTTGGCCACCGCTGGGGTTTCTCAACTGGAAGGAGCGGGCGGTGGAGGTTTAACACCGTGGGCGCTGATTACGGGCTATGGCACGGATACCCAAATTGGTGCCAATGGGCATGTCACTTTTATCCGCAGCAACGATTATCACATCACTTCTTATGGGGCCGCACTGGGGCTTTATGATCGCGTTGAGCTTTCGGTCGCGCAGGAAAATTTCAATACCGAGAATGTTGGCGCGACACTGGGGTTGGGCCAGGGTTTTACCATTCGGCAAAATATTCTCGGTGTAAAAGTGAAAGTGGCGGGCGATGCGGTGCTTGATCAGGATCGTCTCATGCCGCAAATCGCCATTGGAATGCAATACAAGCATAACAATCGCAGCACCCTGATTTCAGCACTGAGCGCCGGCGACAATACGGGTGTCGATTTGTATGTCAGCGCAACAAAAGTAATTCTGGCGCAAAGCCTTTTGCTGAACAGCACGTTGCGTTTTACACGGGCCAACCAGATGGGTCTTCTTGGCTTTACAGGAAGTTATAAGCCAATGCTTGAGGGATCAGCCGCACTGCTGCTCGGTCGCAATTGGATTGCGGGCGTTGAGTACCGCATGAAGCCCAACAATATTAGTACAGTTGCCAAGGAAAACGATTGGTCTGACGTTTTCATCACCTGGCTCCCCAACAAGAATTTCTCGGTAACGGCTGCCTATGTAAGGCTGGGTAATATCGGTATTCGCGACAATCAAAATGCTGCTTATCTTTCACTCCAGGTCGGTTTCTGACCATGAAAACCTTTGCTCGAATCGTTCTCACAGGTCGACGGCGTTTCCTTTTGGCCACGACGATGGTTGCGCTCAGCAGGGTTTTCCCTGCCCGCGCTGGGGCCGATGTGCTGCGTGATTTCGGCGGAAAAGATGGCTTAACTGCGATTATGGATGACCTTGAGATCAACCTGATGGCTGATCCCCGCACAAGGCCCTTCTTTGAGAATGTCGACCGCAAGCGCATTAAGCAACAGATCGTGATTCAATGTTGTGCATTGCTGGGTGGTGAGTGTGTTTATAGCGGTGCCAACATGAAGGGGGTCCACCGTGGGCTGGGCATTACCATGGAAGACTTCAACGCACTGATCGAAGATCTTCAAGCCGCCATGGATAAACACAGCGTGCCATTCCGGGCGCAAAATAAATTGCTTGCGGTCTTAGCGCCCATGCATCGCGATATTGTCGAGAAGTAATTTAGAGTTCAACGTGCGTCTGTTCAAACGAAAGCACTTTTATGCCCACCAACCTGACTATCCGTTCCGCATGCAAAGCGGACGTCGACGCGATCGGATCGATCGCCGAAGCGACCGGTCTGTTTCCAATCGATATGCTTGGCGACATGATCGCTGGCTATCTGGACGGCACAAATACTGACATCTGGCTGACCGCCGTCATTGACGATCAGCCAGTCGGGTTCGGTTTCTGCGAACCGGAGCGAATGACCAGTGGCACGTGGAACCTTCTGGCAATCGGGGTCATGCCCAACCGTCAGAGCCAAGGTGTCGGTGCTCGCCTAATCCGGCACCTCAAAGCCCAACTCGCTGAGGCTGGGCATCGTGTCCTACTGGTAGAGACAATCGACGCCCCCGAGTTCGCTCGGACGCGGGCCTTCTATCTCTCGAACGGCTTCATCGAAGAGGCTCGCATCCGCGAGTTCTACGAGGCGGGTGCGGACAAGCTAGTTTTCTGGACACACCTCTGATGCGAACGGCCGGACGGCGGTCCGTGTGGTCCGGCCGATCTTTGCCTCGCAGGACATCCCCTTAAACGAGATGCTCTACTCCCAATCGAACGTGCGGCGCGTGAACACTAAACTCAGGCTAGGCGTGATCGTCGAGGACAGGTCGGTTCGGATAGCATTGGATTTGCCAGATGCGCTTCACTGCGACCTCATTGCCTACCGTTCTTCGCATTGCCTTATGAATCATCTACCCCACTTACGCCATCGAGGCACTGAACTCCAAGCTCCGGCGCCGTCAGGGTCAGTGGCACTTCACAAATAATGAAGCTGCAACGAAGCTGATTTGTTTGATCTTAAACAGATCAGAAAAAGAGTGGGAGATGCCGCCCCGTGAGTGGTCCATAGCCAAGCCACAGTTCGCCGTCAGCTTTGGCGAGCGCTTCATCAAGACATGGCGTCGTAGTGTTCAATCTCCCGACCACAAACGAAATTACTGACAGCCCACTTTAGATCCCAACGCACCGGCTAAATCTTGCACGAACTGCCAAGCCACCCGGCCATAGCGCGCGCCGCGTGTGGCCGACCACTCAATGGCGCGGGCCCGCAGGTCGTCTTTTTTGATCACGAGTTTAAACGCCGCCGCGTAACCATCAACAATGGCCAGATAAGTTTCTTGGTCGAGGTGATGAAAACCCAACCACAACCCAAAGCGATCAGACAGTGAGACCTTTTCCTCGATCGGCTCGGTGTCGTGAATAGCTGCAGCGCGTTCATTCTCGATCATCTCGCGCGCCATCATATGGCGCCGGTTTGAAGTGGCATAGAACACCACGTTGCCAGGCCGCCCCTCGATGCCACCCTCAAGGACACTTTTGAGGGC
>JANLSL010000477.1:0-5877 GCA_031362385.1 Alphaproteobacteria bacterium
GTTGTACCTTGGACTGCCAACAAGTGTTCCGCCTGTTGCTAAGGCCCACTTCACATGCACTTTGCTTGATAGCACTCCTAAGACAAAGGCATCCTCAAGTGCAAATGCGATAATCATGTGGTCTGGAAGCATCTCCGCCGACACGAATTGGAAAGAACGCTGCAATGTAGTCTCTGTTGTTGCAATATATCGCTTCACGCCAATTAAAGCCTTGCGCAGTAAGGGGCGTTCCCATCCGAATCGCCACCAAAGCGTTCTTATTGAGTCGCGCTGATTTTGGTCCCGTTCTGGTTTGACGTGGTTGATAACGTGCTGGAACGCATCGGAATTAGCAGATCTAGATTCTGACTCAGTCATGCCTGAAAAATCTATCAGATATCGCTCGCGTGGAATCTGAAGTAGATCGCGACCCCCTAAATATTTCCTGATGACACCCTTGCCACTCATGCGAAATCTCATTGCCTCCTCAGGTGTTAGTATGAAGCCTGCGCCATGCAATGCGACTCCCATCCCGCTTATGCCCAAGTTACCCGAGAGAGGCACTGTGCTGGTAAAATCTAAGCCAATATTTAAGTCAGCAGATATCCTACCTAACCGGCTTTGAAGTTGGACGTCTTCGCCATTTTCAGTGCCCACCTCAGCGAGTTCGCCGTCGCCGTTTTGAGCATCTGCAACCGTCATGGCGATTCTAACCCCAGCCGCCGATTCACTATCCGCCCAGGGATGATCCTTAATAGCAAACTTGATAGAAATTTTGCCCTTATCGAGCCACTGGCTTAGAACTTTGCGATTGAAAGACTGTGAGATGCTGTTTGTAGTGATGAAACCGAATCGACGACACGATCCATTTTCAATCAACACAGCCGCCTTTTCCCACCAGTACATTACGTAATCAACAGAGTCAGGAATTTCAGAAACTTTTGATCTGACTGTTATTACGTATCCGTCGCCCAGAGCAGCCCGCATCCGTTTCGTGCCTATGAACGGCGGATTGCCGACAATGAAATCCGCTTGCGGCCACTCGGCCTTGCGCGGGTTTTTGTACTCGAACACTTCTACCCGTGCGGTGTCGTCGGGCACGTCCTCGCCCGTCACCGGGTGTTTCTTCGTGGTCACACCGTCCCAGCGCGAGACGGGTTTGCCGTGTTCGTCCACTTTCAGCACCTTGGCATCCCACGTTAAAATGGCATCGCGGCATTCAATGTTTTTGAAGTTCTTCAACACCGGCTGCGCGGGCATGGTTTTGCCGCGCGTCTTGAAGTGCCATTGCAGGTAGCCAATCCACAGCACTAGTTCGGCGATCACGGCTGCACGTGGGTTCAGTTCAATGCCCAAAAATTGATGCGGATCGACGGTGTGGCTTTCGATTTCCAAAATGTATTGGTCATAGCCCAGGTCGGCCAATAACGACAGCACCTCACCTTCCAGGCGCTTCATCAACTCCATGGTCACGTACAAAAAGTTGCCGCTACCGCAAGCGGGGTCGAGCACTTTGGTGTCGCAAAGCTTTTTGTGAAACGCGATCACCTCTTTGATCGCCTCATCAATTTTGTCACGCCGAGCCAGGTCCACCGCCGTAGCGCGCACGTCGTCCCAATCTTCGCGCAAGGGCTCGATAATCGTGGGCATGACTAAGCGCTCGACATAGGTGCGCGGGGTGTAGTGCATGCCCTGGTCGTGGCGCTGGCGCGCCTCTAACGCCTGCTCCAACAACGTGCCGAAAATGGCGGGCTCAACATCTTTCCAATCGGACGACGCGGCCTCCAACAAAAAGGTCAGCTGATCTTCATTCAACGCCAAGGCTTTGGTTTTGGCAAACAGCCCGCCGTTAAAGCGCAGCACATCTTCTTGCAGGATGGGCGAGAAGCCACCCTTGTCCATGGTGGCCCATAAGCTTTCAGCCATGGGCGCAAATTTCTCGGCCTTGCCCTTCAGGCTTTTTAGCAAATCGGTGAATCCACTGGCGGGCTTCAACAAGCCAACGTCCTCGGCAAACATGGTGAACAAACACCGCATGAGGAACTCAGCCACGCTTTGGCTGTCGTGCCCCGCCTTTTCCAACGAACGAGTGAGCTTGGCCAACCGCTCGGCGATTTCGCGTGTGACCTTGGCCGAGATGCGCGCGGGGTCCAGCGCTGGCGGGTTGGTCCAGGCGAGTTTCAGGCGCTCACGAATTTCGGGCCGTTCAAGATCATCAAGTTTGATGCGGAACGACTGCACATCAGGGAAGTGCGTGTAGTTTTTGCCGGTGAGTGAGAAGTCGGCGAACACCTCGATGACATGGCCCACATCGACGATGATTAGGAATGGCGGCCACTCGGGGAGCGCCTTGGCGTAGGATTCCGCCTGCCCACGCGCGCGTACCATGGCATCGTCCCAACCCTTGGTGCCGCGAACAGCGGTGCCTTTGCGCGAGCCTTTAGGTGCGGCGCCAAACAAGTCGTCCTTGTCGGATGCGGTTTTGTCGCTGCCCTGTTTGGCTTCAAGCACAAAGCAGCTTTTTTTATAGAGGTCGATGCGACCCGTGGAGGTGCTGCCGTCGCCATTTTTGAAGGTGACGGCTTTCTCGAACACATAAAGGTCTTTTTCGGGATCGTCCTGCGAGGGCTCAGGCCCCGCTACACCAATCAGGGCGCACAGCTCGGCGAGGAATAACTGATAGTTGGCGCGCTCCGACGCGCCGGAGGTTTTCCAGCGTTTGATAAACTCAGGAGTGTGCGAAGAGTCAGCTGACAAGGAACGAAACCCCAACCACAACTTTCAGCAGTTTAGGCGGTGGGCTTCGCGCGGGGCAAGTGGCGTTATGTCGGGAGCGCGGTCAAAGCAGACCTATCGCGTTTCATCAAACGCGCGCTTCTCATAAACTGTCGCGAATTTTTCCCCATCCCACACGTAGCAGAGGTGCCGTTCTTGGCGGCAACTCGAAAGAGCAGTTGGCCGAAATACTGCAGCGCATTCACCGCCCTTGTGGCGCACACTTTGGTAGGTGATCCCGAGGCTCCCTAAATCGCGCAATGAGCGGCCTAGGTCTTGGCCGCTGGCATAGCGGTCACGGGAATACACGCGCGACAAACTATCTCGCATCCGCCGTATGTCATGAAGCTTGCCCTTCAAGTCCACCGCATACACCCGCATATCTAACTCCATTGGCGGCTGGCTTGTGGCTTGCATAAAGCGGCTGCGATGATGCTTTGTTTCCTCAACTGCGGTATCTAAATCGCGCGCGGCGTAGAACACGCCGTAGCTGCCGTCGCTGAATCGGCTGCCCTCGGGGTTTGGGTGCGTGAATGCCGCCATGATCGCGCTCGACCCAGGCCCACTGATGCGATCTTCCGGCGGGATAAGTTGCAGCTTGCCCACTTCATCGCGGATACGGTCATTGGTAAGGGATTCGACCGCCAAAACCGCTTCAAGGTCGGCAGCATTTGTCACCCGCTCAAACAGGTCGATAGGAGGAAACCGGCTTGGGATGATGCGGTAACAGGGCGTCCAGGCAATGCGCTGAACGGGGATGCGTGCGCGGGGTGTGGTCAAGCCCAACCGCCTCGCTGTGAATCAAGATATTGGCGCACCACATATAGGTCGGCCACGTTACCCGACAACATGCGATCAAGCGCGGGCTTGCCGCCGAACGGAACCGCCGTGTTAGGGCGCTTCACCCATTCGTCCGACGCTTTGGCGTCAGGCAGCAAAATTTGCAGCGCTTTATATATGCCGAGCACATAGGAAATACGCTCAAGCGTGTCTTTGGGCAGGGATACTTCAGGGTCTTTCTTCCATTTATAAAACGTGGATTTTGCGGCGACCCCAAGCAACGTCATTTGCTCATCCAGCGACAAATTCCAGTTTTCAGCGATGCGAAAGAACGTGCGCAAAGCCGGACCGGACAAAGACTTGCGGTTCGAATCAGAGGAGACGGCAGCTTGGGCCATGAGGATATTCCATATATGAATATATACGTATAATAATACATATTTGGAATACGTCAATCATGTCGCCTTGCCTCATGATCGCGGGCGGGTTGGCTCATCAATCACCATGTCGGTCGGGGGTTCGCCGCGCTGGTGGCGTTCCCACATCGCCACATAAGCTGCTTCAATGGTGCGCCGATGGCGGTTGAGGTCAAACACTGCGCTGGTGGTGCGGTGCGCCGTCAATTTTGCTTTCAGGGCGGCCAGACGCGCTGGTGTTGTGGCCAAGTTCAATGCCAGTGCCTCATAATCTTCAAGGGATGTTGTCACCAATTCCGGCAGCCCCGCTGCATGCAGCAAACTTCCGCACACGCGGCCTGCGAACGTGCGCGTCGAATACGTCACAATGGGCAGGTCACACCACAGGGCGTCACTTGCTGTGGTGTGCGCATTGCAAGGGGCTGTATCAAGAAATAAATCTGCGGCCGCGTGCCGCGCCATGTGATCGGCAAATGCCATCCGCCGCGCAAAGATAATTCGTTCGGGGGTAATGTTTCGGCGCACCGCTTCGCGGCGCAAGTTGGCCTCGGCCAGGGGGTTGTCGGCCAACACCCACAGCACGCTTCCCGCAACTTTTTTCAACAACCGCATCCAGACATCAAAAATCGCTGGATTTATTTTCAAGCTGCCATTGAAACTGCAAAACACAAATCCGGTTGCGGGCAGGCCGTGGGCTTGTCGGGCAGCGTGTCGGCCCGCTTGTCGGTCTGCGTGCGGTGCCGGTGCCGGTCTGGTTGCATCGTTGACTTGATAGGTGCCGGCCAGGGTGACAATTTTTTCCACATAATGCGCGCGCTCAGCGGGCGGAATTAGGTGGTGATCAGCCAGTAAGTAGTCAATGTAAGGTGCGCCCGTGGTGCCGGGGTATCCAAGGTAATGCGCCTGAAGATCTGCCGCACGATACGAAAAAATTCCAGGGCGGCTGTGTGCCGCATGGCCTTTCAAGTCGATTGCAATATTGATGTTCATCTCGGCCATCAATTGCGCGATATCGCGGTCTGCCATGGCGCGCACATCTACAAACCGGTCAAACGCGCTCAGCATGCGCCGGTACATCGCGCTGCCATCGTCAGTGCTAAATGAAAGCCCCACAGTTTCGAATCGTGCGCGGTCGTGGCTTTCGAATAATCCGGCCGCTAACAGCGCGGTGGCATGATTGTTAAAATCTGCTGAAAGGTAGGCCAGGCGAATTTTGCCCTGCGGGGGGCGAGGGCTCGCAGGAACAATGCGCTTTTCAGCCGGGGGCGCCTCGGCAGAAATAAAAGTCCGTGCTGCTTGCAGTTGAAGTTCTGGCGAGAATGAGTGTAGTAAAAAATTAAATGGTGTATCTGCGCGCGCACCAGCCGCAACCGCTTGCGCAATCTGCGCAGCTTTTTGATCGTAATCAGTCCAATCGCAGCACTGAAGTTGTGCCGCGAAGGCATTGCCCACCAGGTAGGGATAGTCTTGGCCCGCACTACGTATCGCGTCGAAGGTTTGAACCGCTTCGTCAAAGCGTTTCAGCGCACACAAAGTTTGGGCGCGGTTGTATGCGGCTTGGGTCAGCTTCGGGTCTAACGCTGCGGCACGTTCAAATTGCGCCAGTGCATCGGTAAGTTGGCCCGCATTTAAATGCGCCAGGCCGAAATTATTGTGAAGCACTGCGGTGCTGAGCCCCAGCGCCACGGCTTGCTGATAACTCACCACCGCATCGGCTGCGCGGTTCATGCGCGCCAGAATATCGCCGCGCAAAGCATGGGCCGTGGCGTTTGCTTCACTCAGCCGCAGAAGAGCATCAATTTGTGCCAAAGCTTGGGCGGTGTGCCCCAGCGCATAGAGCATTTGGGCACGGTGCTGAAGGGCTGGCGGGTGGTGTGGTGCCAACGAGAGTATCAAAACGTCATCAGCCAAAGCCTCGTTCAACAGG
>JANLSL010000498.1:0-7230 GCA_031362385.1 Alphaproteobacteria bacterium
TGCCCGCGCAGATGTTGCTTGCGGCACTGGCTCAATCAAAAGAAAAAATTGTGATTGATCTGTGTGCTGCGCCAGGCGGTAAGACATTACAACTCGCCGCCGCTGGTTGTGCCGTGACCGCTGTGGACACGTCGCCTAAGCGGATTGAGTTGGTGGTGCAAAATCTAAATCGTATGGGGCTTCGTGCCGCTGTGGTTGTCGACGATGCGCTGTCGTGGCGACCGGCAGAGTTAGCCGACGCCGTGCTGCTTGATGCGCCGTGTTCGTCTACCGGCACTATTCGCCGCCACCCTGACTTACCACACATTAAACTTGTCACCGACATGGCCCGCCTTGCGCAGCGGCAACGTGAATTAGTGGCGGCGGCATCGGCCATGCTCAAGCCGGGTGGTGTGTTGGTTTACAGCGTGTGCTCCCTCGAACACGAAGAGGGCGAGGGCGTTATTGCGGCGGCCCTTAAAGCAGACTCAAGCGTGCGCCGCGAAAAAGTCACTGGGCTTGAGAATATATCCGAATTTATGACAACCGCCGGTGATGTACGCACACTCCCCTCGCAGTGGAAAGAGCGCGGCGGGCTTGACGGTTTCTACGCAGCAACATTGCGCAAGCTGCCTTACAAAGAATAACAAAAGCTATGGTTTGGGTTTATCGCCTGCACCCGGTGGACCAAAGCTTGGCCGTTCGCTGGGCAGATAACCCAACTGCTGCATCATGCCCATGGCATCTTCGTTGCCCCAGCGCGCGCGAAATTTACCATCTTTAATAAGGTACACATCGGTGCCCGTAACGCTGAAGGTTTTACCTGTTGGGGGTTTGCCGAAATAAGGCCCGGTTGATGTACCGGTCACGGTCGAGCGCACAGTAACGTAGTCTCCGGCGCACAAGAGCATTTCGTTTTTTACTTTGCGGTCGGGGAATGCAGTTTTGAGCAGCGTTAAATACTGCCTGATGGCGTCAGGCCCTTGGGCGGCCCCAGGGGGTGAGGAATGGTTGATGTACTCAGGGGCAATTAACTCAGCCACCATCTCCATGCGGCCTTGGTTGACCACGAGCGCGAGTTCTTTGAGGTAAGTCTCGCGATTGTTTTCGTGACCTTTGCAACTTGGGTCCATGCCAGCTTGGTTATCAGCTGATGGGTTATCAAGGCTGTCGGCGTATGCACCGGTTGCTAAGATGATGACTGCTAAGGTAATTGCCCAACGCATATTCGTTCCCCCTCGCAAATTCCAAGCCACTCTAAATATCGCACTTGGCGGTAATATTGGTAATGATGTTTTGGGCTACGTTTTGTACCCAGTGTTGCACAAACCCGGTAAACCCAGTCGTGCTCAAAATAAGATTAAGATGATACTGCGAACTATCAGGTTGCTTACCTAAGGTTTGCAACACATCGCTGACCTTAATCAGCGCCGAGGTATGTGCCTTAATGTTGTTCGCGGTGGTGAAGTCACCGATTGACGCGCCGTTCCTCGAATCTCGCACCTCGAAACTGGGCTTGGCATCAGAGTTGCCAGTATTGTGAACCAGCAAGAAACTCGTATAGCCCGGGATCAAAGTTGTGTGCGTGTTGTTGATGTATCGCCCCGAGGTTGACATCCCATTATCGCACCCAGAGATGTCGCTGAGGATATTGGTCTGCGGGCTATACAAAACATGCTGTGAGAACCCGAAAAAAGGCGCATCTACAAACAGAGCATAATACTGCGATGAGCTGGTAACCGGTGAAATCGGTGGGCTCGATTCAGCCTCAATGGTCGCCATCGTGAACTGTGGCGAAGACAGGCCGATAATATTTTTTGTCCAGGTACCAACTTTGGCACCAGTCAAATCATCGTAAATCTGCACGGTCATCACCCCGGCAATATTATCGGCATTGAAGAATCGCAAATATGACGTCGCGCCCGGATTTTTAGAACCGAAGACACCCGGCACTGCGACACCGATAACTGTTCCAGGCGCGCCTAACAGGTCGAGTGATTTGTTGATATCAAGGCGCGGGGTAGACCACGTCCATGTTGATAATGTCGTGGGGATGCCGCCGTCTTTGAGCGCCGTCTCGATTTCACTGGCTGTGGCCGTGGGCTTGGCTGATTTTAATATCGCAATTGCGCCTGCCGCATGGGGTGCGGCCATTGATGTCCCGCTTCGTGTTACATAGGTATTGTTAAGGTTAGCTGAGCGCACCAAGACGCCTGGTGCAAGCACATCGACGTTGACGGCGTGATTCACTCCGCTATCAGGTACGGTGATGATCGTAGAGCTGACCGCGACCGAAGTTGAAATACATGAGGGTGGTGTGACCTGGCCGATCTTGCCATCGTTGCCCGCAGCAATGGTGGTCAACACACCCAACCCACGCAATGTATCAATGGCGGTTTTGCGCACATCAGTATCACAAGCGCCTGTTTGCGGCGATCCACCCAAGCTCATGTTCACCGCCGCCAGTTTTTGCGCACTCGCTTGGCCAATCGTAAAATTCAAGCCGTTCAGGATGGCTGATGAATACGCCAACAAACAGGGTGCTGCATTTTCACAATCGGTCTGATTGTTGACCAGAGTGAACACTTGAATGGGAATTAAATTGGCCTCAAACGCCACGCCGCGCAATGTGGTCGACCCAATCGTATCGTTTCCCGTTGCAATCCCCGCCACATGGCTACCATGCGCACATACGTTAGGCCCGGCGCCGCAATTGCTGGCCGCACCTACGGCGGTGGAAGAGGTTGTGCTGTTGGGACATAACGGCACATCATCGCTTTGTCCTTTGGTCGAATAGCAGGCTTCCGCGACAATCTTGCCCACGAACATGTCGTGATTACGATCCACCCCGTCATCAAGCACGGCGACAGATTGCCCTTTGCCCGTGAAGCCCCGCGCCCATGCTTTATCGGCATTAATGTAGGTGACGGTGGACGACAGCAAGGCTTTCGACGGATCATCGCTGTTTGTATCCAGCGCTTTTGTACGCGCGGCTTTTTCAACGGCTTCGCCATTCTCACTTAATTGAGATGCTGTTGGTGCCGCATCATTCACGGCAACCTTCTCAAGCAACACCGTGGGCAGTGGCCACAAGGGTTGCGGCGTGGTTTCATGGCGCGCCACTGGTTTATCAAGATAGATTTTCTTGATGCCCGGAATGCGCATCAAGCGCTCTAACTTTTCCATATTTATGGTCGTAATAAACATCGGCAGGTTCTCGTATTCTTGCTCAAGTGCAATTTCGGCTTGTGCCAAGTCTGATTTCATCTCGCGCGAGGTTGCGGCCACTGCAGCGCGGTTGCGTTGAATTTTGGCATCTACTGATTGTTCAGGGGCCACACCGCTGGCGCGCTCCAAGCTGCGCGCTGCCTCTATCTCAGGCATAGCCATTTCGACAATCACGCGGGCTTGGCCGCTGCGGGTGATAGCTGCGCGGATGTCGGTTTGGGCCAGGTCGTCTTGGGCTTGCCCAGAAGCGCCAAAGGCCATCAATGCCGCACACGTCGCCAGGCGCAGATAGAAGGGGCGATAAAACATCATGGATAAAAACAACTCCGCTGATCGTGCCGCCACCTGAGAACCCGCGAAAGATTGAGGCGCAATCACTGCACCCGACCGGAAGGTCAGTGCGGCAATTTGAATCTCATATACGCAAACCCAAGCGACCAAGCGAAGGTAGGGTTATTTTAAGGCAAAGCTGTGGCCAGGGGCCATCGTTTTTGCATCAAATTGTCGTGTAGTGACGGTTGTTGGGGCCTATTGAGCAGGGACATGTGGCCTTGAATTGACCATAGCGCAACCTCAGCCAGTCGATTACCGTTTGAGGCAATAGGGCACGTCGTCGTGGGGCCAGGTATGAAATTAAAGCATGCGTTTTTTATTGGGCTTTTGGCGGCACCTTTTCCAGCCGCGGCCAAATGCTCGATTGATGATGTGCCTTCAATTGCCGTCACGGGCTTTCAAGAGGCAGTGATCAGTGTTTCTGATCTGAGGGCCGCCACGGCAACGTGGCGCGACGTTGGCGACTTTGAAGTCGTGTGCGAAGGCCAAGCCGGCCCGGCCATGGCGCAATTTTGGGGTCTGCCTCCCAATACTAAAATCGATCAGGTCGTTTTGAAAAAGAAAGTCGCCAATCGCGGCCTCGTGCGGCTGGTGAAGTTTAACGGTGTTGCGCAAGAGCAAATTCGCTCTTCCGCGCAATCGTGGGACACGGGCGGAATCTTTGATCTGTATATGTATGTCGATGATGTCAGGGCTATTTTCCCTCAGCTGCGCGCACGGGGTTGGCAAAGTTATAACGACCCCGTCACGTATACGCTTGGCCCCTTCACGGTAACTGAAATTCTGATGCGCGGGCCTGACGGCGAAGTGTTGTGCTTAATGCAGCGTGATGCACCACCCTATGACAAAGCACAATTTGGTGTTGTGCCCGGCGCTGGCAAAGGCTTCGGCTGGCCATTTAATTCTGCACTCATCTCAGCTGACTTTGCACCAGGGGAGAAATTCTTTGCCGAGATTTTAGGATGGAAGTCTCACCTCAGTGGCGACAGCAAATCGGCACCCCCTGGTGATACGCCGATGGGTTTGCCAAAAAATCTTGCCCAAACCACCGCGCGCAAGTTTGCAGCCTATGCGCCCCATCCCACCGATCGTAATGGCTCGGTCCAAGTCTACGTGAATGAGGGCTTGGAGGGGCGTGATCTTTCAGCCCGCGCCCACGCCCCTAACCTCGGTATTTTAACATTGCGTGTCCCAGTGCCGGATCTTGATCTTTTCGAAAAAGATGTTCGTGCCAAAGGTGCGGTGGTTGCTACACCGCGCCAAAGCTTAGACCTTGAGCCCTATGGCAAAGTTGAGATTCTGGCACTCAAAGCACCTAACGGCTCACTGATCGAATTTTTTGTTCAAAAGTGAAATAATGAATTACCTGCGCAGTATTTTGCTCGGCCTTGCGCTCATCACTTCTCAGGCGCACGCAGCTGATATTGAGCTCACGTTGGTTGCCAATTCTCCACCAGGGGGCCCTGGCGATAAGCTCTGGCGTATGTTCGAAGAAAATATCGCTGCCAAAGCGGGCACTCGCATAAATGTCAAAAAACTAGTGCACGGTGAGTTGGGTGGCGATGATGTGGGCTTTCAAGCCATCCGCAAAGGCCGCGGGCAAATGGGCATTGCTGGCGAGAACGGCTTTGCTCAAGCGATCCCCGAGGCTTCAGTACTCAATTTGCCTTTCCTTTTTTCCTCAATCGAGGAATGCGATTTTATTTTCGATAATATCTGGACCCCGGAAGTCAAAAGAATAGCCGAAGCCCGCGATATCGTTTTGTTGCAATGGGTCGAAATTGGCTGGATGCATCTTTATGGCAAAAAGCCACTCGCTGATGTGCCCCAAGCACAAGGCTATCGGATGCGAGCGTTGCCCTATGAGGCAAGCCAAGCTTTCTTGAAGGCGGTCGGGGCCGATACCATTGTTATGCCAACGCCAGATGTCATCCCGGCGCTGCAAACCGGACTGATCAGTGGTGGTGAGTCTTCATTGTTAATGTATGTGCGCTCAGGGTTGGTTGAATATGCACCACACCTGACCCTAACCCAGCACTCGTATGCCACGTCAGGGTTGTTCGCCAATAAACGCTGGCTGGCGCGGCTTTCGGCACCTGACCGCGCGATTGTGGTTGGGGCATTTCCCGATCAAGATTATATCCGGCACGATACACGGGCATCGCTCGTGCAAGAATTGGAGTCAGTCCGTTCAAAGGGTGTGATTGTTCACGACCTCACCCCAGCGCAGCGGCAAAGATGGGAAGCAGCGACACAGCCAATTCATCGGGCCGTGCTCGAGCGCTTAGGGCCTGAAGCGCAGCGTATTTATGCGATGGTGCAAGACGGCAAGAAAACCTTCGCGGCCCAAAAACAGAAATAAAAATAATAAAAGGAACTGAGATGACAACACCTTCAGCAACGCAACATGGCCTGGGCGACCAAGCCGCAGACTGCGCGTTCTTTGGTCATCCGCGCGGGCTCTCGACGCTCTTCTTTAGCGAAATGTGGGAGCGCTTTAGTTACTACGGAATGCGCGCCCTGCTCATTTTGTTTATGACGGCGACCATTGAAACTGGGGGTATGGGCCTTGATGTTGCCACAGCGGGCGCCATCTACGGCACCTATACGGCGATGGTATTTTTTATGTGCGTACCGGGCGGTTGGCTGGCTGACAAAGTTTTAGGCCAACGCAACGCCGTGCTGTACGGCGGCATTTTGATTGCGATGGGGCATTTCGCATTGGCAATTACGTTGCCTGGTTTTTTCCCAACGGGCCTTGTTCTGATTGCTTTAGGCACGGGGCTTTTAAAGCCGAACATCAGCGTGATCGTTGGTCAGCTGTATACCCAGCAAGATGCAAGGCGCGATGCTGGCTTTTCCATATTCTATATGGGCATCAACCTGGGTGCATTTATGGGTCAGTTAATCACTGGCTATCTCGCGCAAGACCCAGGTTTTCGCGAACTCGTTGTTGGGTGGGGGTTTAATCCCAACGTTACATGGCACTGGGCATTTGGCACGGCCGGCGTTGGTATGACATTCGGTGTTATCCAGTATGTGATGGGGGGCCATTGGTTGGGTGCGGCGGGTCTCCGTCCGGGGGCTGCGTCCACGCCTGAACTGGCGGCAAAGTATAAGCGCCAGGCCATCACTTACGGCGGGCTTGCGCTGCTGGTTATTGCGCTTGTTGGGTTTGCAAGTTTAACCGGCATTTTGACGGTTACGCCGTTATTGATTCGCGATGTTGCTGGCGCAACCTTACTGGTCACAACAGTTGTATTCTTTGGGGGCATGTTTCTCGATAAAAGTTGGACGCCAGAAGAGCGCGCAAGGCTGTGGGTTATCTTTGCATTTTTTCTTTGCGCAGCAGTGTTCTGGTCGGTATTCGAACAGGCAGGCTCAACGCTGAACCTGTTCGCAGATCGTAATACCAACAATGAAATCTTGGGCTACGTCTTTCCCAGTGCGTGGTACCAATCATTCAACTCATTATTCATTATTATTTTCGCACCACTGTTTGCCGCACTTTGGCTCAAACTCGGCGACAAGCAACCATCAGGCCCTGTCAAGTTTGCTCTCGGGCTGATTGGGGCGGGGGTTGGTTTCTGGGTCATGGCTGTTGCTGCGATCAGCGCTGACCAGGGCCACTTGGTGAGTCCTCTGTGGTTGGTATTTGTTTACCTCATCCATACCTGGGCCGAGTTGTGC
>JANLSL010000537.1:0-1874 GCA_031362385.1 Alphaproteobacteria bacterium
GGCACTGACCGACGATGGCGATGTGTGGTGGGAAGGCATGACTGATACCCAGCCTGCTCACCTGATCGATTGGATGGGTCAGGAGTGGACGCCAGCAACCGGCAAGCCAGCCGCGCACCCCAATGCGCGCTTTACCGCACCAGCAAAGCAATGCCCAAATCTTGACCCGAGCTGGGATGACCCCAAGGGCGTTCCGATTAGTGCATTCTTGTTTGGGGGACGCCTCAGCCACACTTTTCCGTTGGTGCTTCAAGCATTCGATTGGGACCACGGCGTGTACCTGGCAGCGACCATGGGCTCTGAGGCCACCGCAGCCGCAGTGAACCAAGCAGCCGTGCGCCGCGACCCAATGGCGATGCTGCCCTTCTGTGGCTACAATATGGCTGACTACTGGAACCATTGGCTGTCGCTGAAAGACAAAATGGGCAGCTTGCCGCTGATCTTCCGTGTCAATTGGTTCCGACGCGACGAAAACGGCAAGTTTATGTGGCCGGGCTATGGCCAAAACATGCGCGTGTTGAAATGGGTGGTCGACCGTGTTCACGGCCGCGCCGGTGCGGCCTCGAGCCCCTTCGGCCACACGCCCAGGTTTGAAGATTTAAACTGGGACGGCATGCCCTTTGAAACCGCCAAGTTCGACCGCCTTATGGAAATTGAACGCGGTGCGGCCATGCGTGAGCTTGATGATCAAAGTGATTTGTTCTCACGCTTTGGAACGCGCACACCAAAGTCAATGCTCGATCAACGCGCACAAATCCGTGCCCGCGTTGAAGGGGCCAAGCCAATCTGGCACCCGAGCACTTAAATGCCCCTTCCCTCACCCGTTCAGTTTCCAACTTCTGCTGCACGGGACGGGGCGGAGTATGCCGAACAGTATTTCGCGGCTTTGCGCGAAACCATGGCGCGCATTGACCTGGGCAGTATTGCCAGAGCCGCCAAACTACTGGGCGCGATCTATGACCGCGGCGGGCGCGTATTTTGTATCGGCAACGGCGGCTCGGCCTCCATCGCCGATCACTTGATGTGCGATCACCTCAAAGGCATTCAAACCGGAACCGACCGGCGGCCCAATGTATGTAGCTTAGCCAGCAACGCTGCCATGATCACGGCGATCGGCAACGACATATCGTTCGATAAAATATTTGTCTATCAGCTGCAAAGCATGGCCAAAGCAGGCGATGGATTGATTGCCATTTCATCTTCTGGCAATTCTCCGAATATTCTGGCCGCTCTTGAATGGGCCAAGCGCGAGAAAGTTACGACGCTGACCATGACTGGATTTCAGGGTGGCAAAGCCCAGGAACTTTCAGACGTGAATATTTATGTTCCTGTCGAGAACTACGGCATCTCAGAAGATTTGCATCAGTCAGTGATGCACATTTTGGCGCAGTACTTGCGCATGGAACGCTTGCCGGCGACCACGCCGCTGCCCCAGACGAAGTTTTGAGTCATTCAGGCCAGCATGATATTTTACTTGTCGTCCTCGGACTTGATCCGAGGACCCAGGGTTACAATTCACGACCGAGCAAATTACCCTGGATGCTCGTGTCAAGCACGAGCATGACGAGGTGTGTGTTGTGACCTCACTTCGCGAAGCGATTGGCCGCGCGGCAAAGAAACTGCACAAGGCCAAGCTGGTCTATGGCCACGGCACGACCAACGCACTCGATGAAGCGGCATTCCTAGCCCTTGAAGGGTTGGGCCTTCCAATCGATGCCAATGATAAAATCCTGGGTCGAAAACTCACAGCAGCACAACACGCGCGGATCGATGACTTAATTGCTGTGCGCATTAAAATGCGCATTCCAGCCCCCTATTTGGTGGGTCGGGCTTATATACAGGGCATTCCGTTTCGCATTGACTCGCGCGTGATT
>JANLSL010000580.1:0-2536 GCA_031362385.1 Alphaproteobacteria bacterium
CGCTGGCCAAGGAGGCGTAAATTTGCGTCTGGCACCAACCATTGTCCGCCGCTGGCTTCATCGACAAAGACAATGGTGGATTGGGTAATGTCCACACTTTCAAGCGCCGGGCCGCTTTCAGCATCATCGGGGCTCACGCGCAGCGCATCGATCAACAGCTCAGCAACACCACCGCCTTGGGTCTCGTCCGGGGCTTGATCTGGCGCAGGCGCGGGTGTGGCGGTGGCTTCGACGCCCAACCGCACCCGGCCATCGGCAGCGCGCACAATGCGCACCACTGGGCGCGAAACGCCCAGGTGCTCAATGACGACCCGCCCACCAAACAATTCTGGGATATCAAGCCGCACATCGAGCGCGCCAAAAGCCGCAATCGCCTCGCCTTTTTTATTGCGAACTTGAACATTGGATACGGTCAGCTCGGGGCGTCGCGACATCCGCCGCCAGTTCAACTCCGCCGCCGTGATACTAAAGGTGTAATCTGGCAAAGCCCGGTCGAGCGTGCTTTCGACATATGGCACCAAAGGCCCCAAAGGCAAGGGCCCGCGCGCAGCCTGGATAAACACCACCGCAGCCACCAACACGACGGCGATCGCAAGGCCTTCCAGAACCCGGATAATGGTGCGCAGCAGGATTTTCATTGATGCGATGATAGACTCTTCAAGGCCAGCGGGTAGCTCGGATTTGGCGGCCACCCACCTGTGGCTTGACCAAAAATGCGCGACTCTTCAAGGTGTTGGCCAATGTCCGGTGGCCACATGGCCCGGCCAGCAGATTTCCTAAGGGTTCTTCGGTGTTTGTGCAATCCACCACGGTTTTGCCGCAACCTTTTGACACTGAAGCCTGCGCCCGGGCGCTGGAAGATTGGGCCCAGGCGGCATCAAACATCCCCAACCCAAGCCTTGGCGCCTTTATGCGCGCGGCCACAGGCCAGCCTGACATCAAACGCCTTCTGCATGCGGTCTTTGGCAACAGCCCATACTTAACCACGCTGTGTTTGCGCCATCCTGAGGTTATCAAACAGGCCTGGGACAGTGGCCTTGAGGCGGCATGGACAACAATTGTAACTGACATTTCAAAGGACATTGGTTCCAAGGACATGGGTGCGATTGCACCTGACAATCAAGGCGGACTGATGGCGCACCTGCGCCACATTAAAGGGCGCGCGGCTTTGCTGATTGCGCTGGCCGATATCGCAGGGGCGTGGCCCCTAGAGCGCGTGACAGGTGCACTTAGCGATTTGGCCGATGGCTGCCTGCAGGCGAGCGTACAATTTCTGCTGCGTGCAGCGGCCGCCAAGGGTGAATTCAAACTTACCGATCCCTCCGCCCCAGAGCAGAACTGTGGGTACGTCATTTTTGCGCTGGGTAAACATGGTGGGCGCGAACTGAATTACTCCTCCGACATTGATCTGCTGGTTCTGTTCGACGACGAGGCCATGCCCTACACCGGCAAACGCTCGGTGCATGAGTTCGCGGTCAAACTCACGCGTGACGTGGTCAAGATCATGCAAGAACGTACTGCCGATGGGTATGTGTTCCGCACCGATTTGCGGCTGCGCCCCGACCCCGGCTCCACTGCGATTGCCGTGTCATTGAATGCGGCTGCCATGTATTACGAAAGTTACGGCCAAAACTGGGAACGCGCAGCAATGATTAAAGCGCGTGCGGTTGCGGGTGACCGCACAACAGCGCTGCGTTTTATGAAAGACCTCGAAACTTTTATCTGGCGGCGCTCGCTCGATTTTTACGCGCTGCAAGATATTCACTCGATCAAGCGGCAAATCTATGCCCACAAAGGCGGCGGCGTCGTCACGGTGGCTGGTCATAACATTAAGCTTGGGCGTGGCGGCATCCGCGAGATTGAGTTCTTCGCCCAAACCCAGCAACTTATTTGGGGCGGGCGTAAACCCGAGACCCGCTCATCACAGACAATTGGTGCTTTGGCTGCGTTGACTGAGCTGGGTGTGATCACAGCGCCCGTGCGCGACGACCTTGCGCGGTGTTACGAATATCTGCGCCGGTTGGAACACCGCTTGCAGATGGTCAGCGATGAACAGACCCAAAAACTGCCATCAGACCCATCCGGGCTTGCTCATATCGCTGCTTTCATGGGCGCTGAAAGCCCAGAAACATTTTCTGCCGAAGTGACGCGCACACTGCGCACGGTGGAAAGCCACTACGCTACGCTGTTCGAAGACTCGCCAGCACTTGGGATTGAGGGAAATCTTGTCTTCACCGGCACCGAAGATGACCCAGACACCCTTGAAACTCTTCACAAGCTGGGCTTTTCCAACCCCTCGATGGTCTCTAGCGCGGTGCGCGTGTGGCACACGGGGCGCATCAAGGCGACAAAATCATTGCGCGCGCGCCAACTGCTAACCGAATTGATGCCGCGCCTGTTGCAAGGTTTTGGCAAAACATCAGAACCAGATGCAGCGTTCACGCGCTTTGATCATTGCATGACGCAAATTAATTCCGGCGTGCAGTTGCTTTCAGTATTTTATTCAAACCCCACATTGCTTGATTTTATTGCAGAT
>JANLSL010000652.1:0-4046 GCA_031362385.1 Alphaproteobacteria bacterium
GAAGGCTTGGGCAGATCGGAGTTAAATACGAAGGACTTAAACCTGAACAAGTTGCCAGCGTTGAAGCATTTACCGTTACGGCGCGAGACGGGCAAAAAATCCCTGCTTATCTGACGTTGCCGCCCGGTGCCGAACGTAAGAACTTGCCACTGATTGCCATGCCCCACGGTGGCCCATCTGCGCGTGACGATACTTCATTTGATTGGTGGGCGCAGTTCATGGCCTCGCGCGGATACGCCGTGTTGAAGATGAATTTTCGCGGTTCCAGTGGCTACGGCAGTGCATTTGAAGAAGCCGGCCACAAACAATGGGGCGGCCTCATGCAAGACGATGTGACCGATGCGGTCAAAGACGTGATTGCCAAAGGCATCGCTGACCCCACGCGCATTTGTATCGTTGGGGGTAGTTATGGCGGATATGCGGCCCTTGCTGGGGCTGCGTTTACGCCCGATCTTTACCGCTGTGCCGTCTCATATGCGGGGCTGTCGGATCTGCCTCAAAAATTGCGCTGGAATCGTGATCGATACGGCGACAACAGCACGCCATTTAAATTTTGGACAAAGACGATGGGTGATCTGACGAAAGATGCTGCCATGCTTGATAAAATGTCACCTGCCTTTCACGCTGATGATGTGAAGGCTGCCGTGCTGTTGGTTCATGGTAAAGATGACACGGTGGTGCCCTATAATCAGAGCGAGTACATGTTTCGAGCTCTTAAAAAAGCCGGCAAGAAAGTCGAGTATCAAGAACTCAAAGGTGAGGATCACTATCTCTCAACCGAGGCCACGCGCATCGAGTTCTTGCGTATTCTTGATGCCTTCTTGGCAGAGAATTTGCCGGTTCACTAGAACTATGAATATCGGAGCGTTCGGTGGCGACTTTAGCTTTTCGCTTTCCACACCACCTGTTTGGCGGTGATGCCCGGGGCTAGCTTGATGGCCTCAACGCCACTCGAACACGCGGCAAAAATGCTCTAGAATAAGTGGATGATCGCTTATTATTTCCGTATCGCCTTGATGATCGTGGCATTCATTGCCGCAGCGTTGTTGTTTGCATTTGCGTTCACTGCCGCCGCCGTGGTGGTGCTGGTTTTGGTCATTGTGGGGCTTATTTTTGGGCGGCGTCACAGCAGTGGTGTGTGGGTGTTCCGCCGCGAAACCACGACGCCACCGCAAAACTCTCAGATCATTGACCATGATCCTAACGATCTGCCGCCCAAAGCCTGATGCAATCTCTGGTTAGTACTGATTATACCAGAGAGGTATAAATCAGGCCGAATGACCATCGTGTGGCCGGTATAGCGTGTAAATATCTTGTATTAATGAGTCCGAGACCACCACTTCAGGTGGTGTAAAGACAGTCACTGGCGGCACGGGTCCGGTCCATTTTTCCATCTCGACCAAGCAGGTCTGGGCGGTTGACCCCTGCGCCAACTTCGAGGTGCCCGCATCACGCGTCAGCACATTGGCGTTGCCATGCACACAGAAGGGTAGTGCATTGCCGCCGGTTGGGTGTGAGGGGGCGGGGTTAAACCAGGCCCCGGTCGCTAACTGCACAACACCCGGTCGCACATGGTCGGTGACCACCGCACCAGCCAAACACGCACCGCGCTCATTGAACAGCCGCAGGACGTCGCCGGTTTGAATGCCGCGCGCTGTGGCGTCGATGGGGTTGATCCATGCAGGCTCGCGCCCTTGTATTTTGCTGGCTTGGCTGTGCGACCCGTTGTCGTACTGGCTATGCAGCCGAGTGCGCGGTTGGTTCGAGATCAAGTGAAGGGGAAACTGTTGAGCTTTGGCCGCTCCCAACCACTCGGCGGGCTCCACCCAGGTCGGATGACCGGGGCAGTCGTCGTAATTGAAGCTGGCGATACGCGCTGATGCGATTTCAATCTTGCCGCTGGGCGTGGTCAGTTTATGTGCCTCAGGGTCGCGCCGGAAGTCAGCCAAGAAGATGTTGCCTGCGCCCCGTTCAGGGAACTCAAAAAAGCCCTGCTCCCAAAAAGTTTCAAAGACGGGCATGGCAACACCCACCTTTTCTGCGCGCTCAACCCAACGCGAATACATGAACGCAAGCCATGCGCGTTCATCACGGCCTTCTGTGAAGGCATCAGCCAGGCCCACACGCGCGGCAAGACCCGCAAAGATATCGTGATCGTTCCGCGCTTGACCAAAGGGCGCGACGGCTTTGTGCATGGCAAGCGCGAAGGTGTCTTGCGATGCGCCGGTAATGTCGTTGCGTTCCAGCGTGGTGGTGACGGGCAGCACAATATCGGCATGGCGCGCCTGGGCATTCCACCATGCTTCGTGAACAATGATGGTTTCCGGGCGTTGCCAGGCGCGCACCAAGCGGCCCAAGTTCTGGTGATGATGGAACGGATTACCGCCGCACCAATAAACAATACGCACATCAGGGTACGTTAAGTGCTGGCCGTTGTAATCAAATGCGCCGCCAGGGTTTTCCAGCATGTCAGCGATACGTGCGACCGGGATGAACGCTTTGACCGGATTGGGCGGCATTGTCAGGGCAGGTGGGGCAATGCGCGATCCGCCCGCACCAATGCCATTGGCGGCCGCATAACCAAACCCAATCCCGCCGCCGGGCAGTCCAATTTGGCCCAACATCGCCGCCAAGGTAATCGCCATCCAGTAGGTTTGCTCGCCGTGGTCGGCGCGCTGTAACGACCACGAGATCGTCACTAATGTTCTGTGTTTGGCCATGTCGTGAGCCAATTGATGAATCATTTCGGCTGGCACAGCGCAAATGCGACTGGCCCAACTTGCGTCTTTATCGGCGAGGTATTTCTTGAAGGTCTCCCACCCGACGCAATGGGACGCCAGGAATGCTTCATCGGCCAAACCTTCGCGCATCAACGTATGTGCGAGCCCCAGCATCAGTGCGACATCGGTGTTGGGCCGGGGCGCAATCCAGATCGGTTTCAAGAACTCAGCCGCATCGTCGCGTAGTGCGCCGATCGAAACCACTTTCACGCCGCGTTCGGCCAGCTTTCGTTGGGCTTGGCGCGCGACATGCTTGCCAAAGCCTCCCCCATGCACTTGGCTATTCTTCAGCGCCAAGCCACCGAAGGCGACGATCAATTGGGTATGCTGGGCGATCACATCCCAGGTGCTCATCTGGCTGGTCATATCCCAAAAAGTACTTCCCAACACATGGGGCACAATCACCTCAGCCGCACCTGCCGAATACGTGTTGACCGCGTGCGCATGTCCGCCGAACAAATTCATAAAACGGCGCAGTTGGCTTTGAGCATGATGAAACCGCCCCGCACTTGCCCATCCATACGAGCCCGCATAAATCGACGCATTGCCGTGGGCGTGTTTGACGCGCTTGAGTTCGCCTGCCACCAAATCCAATGCCTCGTCCCAGGGCACAGCAACAAAGGCTTCACCGCCGCGCTTATTGTCGGCGCGCCCTGGGCCATGTTTCAGTGGGCCGTTTTTCAGCCAGCCCTGGCGGATCATGGGCTGGGCAATTCTAACGGCGTCGGACAAGGCGCCAGGCATTGAGCGCCCAATGGGTGAGGGGTCAGGGTCAGCGGCAAAGCCGTGCATCGCGCTAACCACGCCGTCTTTTACTTCGGCACGATAAGCCCCCCAGTGGGTGACGGTGGGAACAAATTTGGCGTCCATATTTGAATTCTAAACCTTTTTGACTTGTGCTGTCCTGGCCTATGCTAGGCATCATTATGGAGGGGGCCGAGCATCATGCTGAAACTGATATTGAGCGCTGCACTATTGGTCGCAACATCTGCGGCAGCCGAGGAGCCTGCCTCTTTTGCGACGTTGCAGCGCGCCGCCGTGATGGTCAAAGACCGGCCTGCCACGGTGAAGTTTTACCGCGATGTGCTGGGCTATACAGAAGAGCCAGCCGCCACCGATATTACACTTCCGCCAGATCACCCGCTGGGTTTGCCAGCCGATGCGGTGATCAGCATGAGCTATATGAAATCGCGCGACGGCGCTTTCGTGGCCGTTATGGGTGTGGAAAGTAAAACACTGCCGACCCTGCAACGCCCCACGGGGCGC
>JANLSL010000677.1:0-4746 GCA_031362385.1 Alphaproteobacteria bacterium
GGCCTCAGCTGCCCAAGCGGACGCGCCAAACGCGGCTGCTGCACCAGCCTTCAAGGCTTCACGGCGGGCGGGCATAAAGTCGGATAACAATGGTGGACGAATAAGCATGGCAGTTCCTCCCCTCACAAAATGATCAAATGAGTGTTCCATAGCTGCCAGCCAACAGCTAGCGGTACGCAGGCGGTTTTGGCTTTCGTCCGCTTAGTGGAGAGGCACGACCGGGCCTGGCTCTCCAGGCATACGCCCAGGTGACTTCAACCGCACAATCAGGGCGAAGATGAACACCACGGCGTTCAAGGCGCCGATCAAAATGAATGGTGCCTTGGGGCTCATGGCATCAAATAAATACCCGCCAATCGTCGAGCAAAACAGAATGCCCACCGCTCCTGCCGTATTAAATCCACCCGTGACAGCGCCGCGTTCCAACACCGGCGCTTCTTGGCCCACCAAAGCCTGCGAGCCTAAGAACGCACTGATCTGGCCAATACCCAACAGCAGGACGAGCGGCAGGTCGATGCGATCTAAGGGGTTATCAACTAGGCCCATGCCAAGATACCCCAGTGCCGCCAAACCCATGCACCACGCCAAAGCGGTGACGCGATTGAAGCGGTCAAGCAAGAACACGACGACGACGACCCACAGTAACGCGGCAGATTGTGCGGCCACAAAAATCAGTGTTCCGGCACGGCTGGCGTCGGGTAACGCCATGCCGCTGGCAACACCGGCCTGGGTTGCCCACAGTGTCAGGAACGTGCCTAAGATCACCAGATCGCCCCGCGCAATGAATGCAGCACTGTACGACAGAGCTATGCGCGGATTAGCCGCAGCGCGCAAAGCGCTTTTGATGATCTCTACGGTGCCTTGGCGCTCTTCTGGTTTGCCCGGGACGCCACCTTTAAGGCCAATTGCAACAACAATCGCAGCTAAGAAGCACAATCCTGCAACAATGAAATGGGTGTATTCGCCTGCCGTGGCGTCATCAAAACCCGCAGCCGAGAACCGCTTGGGCATGCCACCCAATAGGATGTTTAAAATCGCAACGCCTGCCCCATTCATAAAGCCGATGATGGCGACCGCTTTGCCGCGCGTGGCTTCTTGAGGGTAATCGGTAACCACTGTGGCCAGCGCACCGGTAGATGTGGCCACACCCACTGCGTAGATGATGCGAAAGAGTGTCAGTTCAAAAATGGAACTTGCCAATGGGTACAACGCGTACCCCACGCCCATCATCACAAACCCTAAGGCAAACAGGAGTTTGCGGCCAAAGCGGTCAACCAACACGCCGACCGGGCCAAACATCAAAATCGATGTGATCTCGGTCCAAAAGACGAGGTTGCCGCTGACAGTGCCTTGTTCATCCGCTGGTATTTTCAGGACTGCATTGAGAACGTAGGGTGTGCCAATCCCGATAAATGTCAGCAGCCCAATCGTGAAAAACGCTGCGTACATCAACGTCCACATATTCCCGACGCTGACACCGGGGCTCAGCCACACGGGCCCAAATTTCTTGGTGCTGGTGTCGATTGCCGTCATATGATCGTTCTCCCGAACCCTCGAAGAAGTTACTGTGCATTGGCGGCTGGTAATTTCACAAGCAGTTTCGCAGCCGTGACAATCACACGGCTGCGTGAGATCACGCAGTGGTGAGGTGAAACCTTACATCTGTGCTGGGTATAGAACGAGCCGAACCCAAGACCTCAGTTGGACAACATGAACAATACCCTCACAAGCGCACCCAAACCTACCTTCGACTGGCGCGCTTTCTCGCGCCCGGTCCTAAAACCAGCGGTCTTTATATTAAGCTGCTTGCCGGTCGCATGGTTGGGTTGGCTAGCGCTGAACAATGGGCTGGGTGCCAATCCGATCGAGAAGTTGATTCGCTATAACGGCGATTGGGCGTTACGTTTTTTGCTGATCGCGTTGGCCGTCACACCGATCCGCATTCTGACCGGGTGGGCCGACATCATGCGCGTGCGGCGTATGCTCGGTCTGTTCGCATTCTTTTACGTCTGCTTACATCTCAGCGCCTATATCGGGCTTGATCGGTTCTTCGATTGGCGCGCGATCTGGGCCGATATCCTCAAGCGCGTTTATATTACGGTCGGGATGGCGGCATTCATCACGCTGGTCCCACTCGCGATCACCTCAACGGCTGGTATGGTTAAGCGCATGGGTGCTCGGTCGTGGCGACGGATGCACCGGGTGGTTTATGTGACCACCATCGCTGCCATCATTCACTACATCATGATGCTCAAAGCAGGGTACCAAGAGCCAGCCTTGTATGCGGCTATTCTTGCGGCTCTGCTAGGTATCCGCGCGATCAAAAAATGGCCCTGAGATCGGCGCTGGGTTGAGTACGAGTACCGAGGGGCTCTCATCCAGGCCGCCATTCGTGACCGTGACCGGATTATGACGCAATGAAATGCGCACCCCGGCGCTAAAATCAGCCCAGGCCGTCAGGTGTGGATGCTGGATCGTAATGGCCCTGCGGAGTTCTCGTCGTGAACTTGATCTGCCCATCGTCGCTCCCCCTTACCAAACCATATCTGCGGCTAGGTTCTGATTGTGAATCCATTACTTTGTTCACTATAGACTCGAAACAATAGCCGCGATAGTGCGGGATAAGAAATCCGGCTGTGAAAGTGGGCGAATGCTGCTAAAACGCGAAATGAAGCTGCCATTTGCCCTCGACAGTGGCGCGCCCGAAGCCACCAAGATTGGTTAAATGCCGAAAAAGCCTCAACCCAAAAACAAAGCGAAAACCGTATCATTGGCAACGAGTCCCCTCGCAGCAATGGTCGACGCCTTGGTTTGCGAATGCCATGGCCCGACCATCACTGCGATCAATGCGGCTGGCAAAAAGATTTTGGGCTATCGCGGTCAAGCCACGCCAGTGGGCAAAGCATTCCACCTCCACGTTGCCGGACCATGGGCCACGAAGCTTGAGCGCGACACTTCAATCTTGGCCAAGGGGGCACAGCCCAAGGCGCTGCAATTGATAAAGTGTGATGGCAGTGCCATCGCTGCGTCAGTGATGGCGCAGATGCATGGCAAAAACGCCACCCTGATAGTTGCCAGCCCGCGGCCGGTCAAAAAGAAATCAGAGCACATGCTTGCCAACAAATTGTCGGGTGAAGTCGCTGCACGGACGCGGGAAATCAACGAGATGTCCCGGCGCACCCAGCAGATTTTGGAATCGACCTCAGATGGCATTGTCGCGGTAGACCTTGAAGGGCGCATTACAATTGCCAACCCGTCAGTTGGCGAGCTGTTTGACCGGTCATCGGCCGCTATGGCGGGCCTGCCGGTCGAGCGTGTGTTCCTCTACGGCAGTGGACATACCCGCGCGGGTTTGCCGGTTCCGATCAAGACACAGCTGATCGACGGGCCATTCCATACCGACATAGAAGTTAGCCTTGCGCGCACGGATGGCGCTTCTTTCGATGGGGCCTATGTCATTTCACCGATCACTGAAGCACGCCAAACGATGGGTTATGTTGTGACGGTGCGTGATGTGACCGAAAGAAAAAGAAGCGCTGCTGAACAACGCGTCGCCTCAGCTGTTTTTGAGCAATCTGCTGAAGGGTTGTTGGTGGCTGATGCCCGCGGGCGTGTGAAGAAAATAAACCCTGCCTTTCATCGCATTACCGGGCTGAGCGCGGCTGACATTATTGGCAAACCGATGGCCGCAACTTTGTTTGCCGACCCCACGCCCTATCTTGAAGCAATGGATGAATTGCAGCGGGTTGAGCACACTGAATGGGAACAATGGATCACAGATAAGGCGGGCAAACGTCATGCGTGGCGGGTTGGACTCTCGAGTATTCGCGATGACCAAGGGCGCGCCCAACAATACGCTGCTATTATTACTGAAATCACTGCGCGCAAATTGGAAGAGGAGAAAATCCTTTTCAAAGCCAACTACGATCATCTGACGGGTTTGCCCAATCGCACCCTTTTCAACGACCGTTTGCAGCGTGTGGTGCTCGAGGGACGGCGCGGTAAAACCAATGTTGGTATGATGTTCATTGACCTTGATGGCTTTAAAGCGATCAACGACACCTTGGGTCATGATGCTGGCGACGTGTTGTTGAAAGCGACGGCGGAGCGTTTGAACAAATCAGTGCGCGAGTCTGATACGGTTGCGCGATTGGGCGGCGATGAGTTCACTGTCATCATGCCGTTACTTGACAGCATGGAAGGGGCCACGTTGGTGGCGTCACGTATTTTGAAATCACTCACGATGCCGTTTGATTTGAATGGCCAAGAGGGTCGGGTATCAGCCTCCATCGGGATCTCGATGTTCCCAGACCAGGCTGGTGATGCCCAGCAACTACTACATAACGCAGACGTTGCCATGTACCACGCTAAACGCAGCGGCAAGGCGAACTATCAAATCTGGCGGTCTGAGCTCGAGGCCGACGCAGTCTCGCGGTTCTAGAACCCGCCGCTGACGGTCAGCCCAAATGTTCTGGGGAGGCCTGGAAAGATTTCAAGAAAACCGAAGCTGACATTTCCAAGCCCGGAAACAGTGTATTTTTTATTAGCGAGATTCTTCGCCCATATCGCCACGCTGAACGTGTCGGCGGCATACGTGAGACGACTGTTGATCAGCCAGTAGCCATTCTGGCGCAGGGCTGGGTTGTTATCGACCGTGTAGAAATGCGCTCCTGTAAAAGTCGCATCTAGTTGTGGCACTAATGCTCCATCAGCAACCGGAATCGTATAGCGCCCAATCGCTGAAAG
>JANLSL010000703.1:0-2210 GCA_031362385.1 Alphaproteobacteria bacterium
GCTAATGGCTGCGGCAAGTCCTGCAACCCCGCCACCAACAATATGAACGGTCATGATGAGTGTGGGTATCCACACCACGCGACGCGCACAGCCGCTATCATCGCGCGCCACACAGGCAATGAAACTTTAGGGGCACCAGGCTGCCAGCCACGCGCGCGCAGACGTTTCCACAATAGGCGATACACCGACATCATGGACAACGCGGTGCTGATTTTACGGCTGAGCACGGGCGGGGGAATAAGAGTCTCTGCCAAGTGAAACTTAGCTTCAGCCATCAAAGCCAAAGCTAACCACGCATTGCCAAACCGCTTATCAGCCAAAACAATTGCGGGGTCTTGGGCATGAATACCAGCAGCGTCGAGTGCTTCAAGCGGTATGTAGAGCCTTCCTTGCGCTGCGTCTTCTTCAACGTCGCGCAGAATGTTTGTGTATTGCACTGCTTCGCCCAAAACGTGACTGAAGTAGGTGGCTTGCTCGCCACTCCAGCCCAAGACGTTCAGGCACAGCTCGCCCGGTGCGCTGGCCACCGCATGGGCATAGAGCTCAAGGCCAGCCAGGGTTGGGGCGCGCATCTCGCCGGCCAAATCCATCTCCATCCCATCGAGGATGCGCAAAAAAAGTGTTGGCGGCATGTCGTGGACTGCCATGGCAGCCCCCAGCGTCATGGCGATCATCATCGATTCCCCGTCCATCACAGTGGCCGAGCGTTCATTTAAAAAGTAGTCGCGCCACAACGCCAGCGCCGATGCCTTATCGTCAACGGGCTGTGGCCCATCAACAATGTCATCGACATGACGACACCAGGCGTAAATAGCAAATAACCCTGAGCGTTGTGGTTCGGGTGCGAGTCTGATTGCCCAATAGAATGAACTTCGCCCACCACTCATGGCCCACCCACCCAGCGGCGCGCGCCCGCAAAGGCCGCAGCGATCCAGTCGCGGAGCCGTAGTTGTATCCGCGTGGTCCACGGGTCATGGGCGCGCAAGCATTTCAAAAGTCGAACCGCAAGGCAAATAATGGCCGCACTTTGTGCCGCAAGGCCGCGATTGGTTAGTTGATCAGGCAAACGTGCGGCACTAGCCAGCAGCTTGTCAGTTTCATCCAGCATCATGTTCAAGCACATGCGCAATTTGGCAGGGTCAATCGGCTTTGGCGTGGCAGAGCTTGAATCGATGCCCGCTTCTGCATAGTGCTCGGCGTCATCGCGGATTGCGCCAGAGCTTATACCCAAAATTCGGTGCCCACCCGGATTAAGGATGTCGATCAAGTCGATGCCGTTGGCATTAAGCCACTCCAGGGGGACATAGCATCGCCGCAGGTCTTCAGAGTCACGGCGTATGTCTTGGACGTGATTTAAAATCTGCAGTGCCATACACAACGCGTCTGATGATTCCCAGCCACCCTTTTGGCCGTGCAGTGCCAGCAAAAACCGTCCGACGGGCACGGCGGATTTTTCGCAATACGCTGTTAAGTCGGCCCATGTGCGAACGGGCGTATTGCGTGCGTCCGCCCGAAACGCAACAAGCAGTTCCGTGGCGTAGCTAAGGGGAATATGACGCTGGCGCAAAACCACGCCTAAAGTATGCGCGAGGTGGAGGGCTTGATCTGATGGGGACTGAACCGCGTCCATGACGAGTGCGTGCTCCAGGCCATCAAGTGCCCCAAGTTTTTGGATAACACTCATCTGCGGTGAATCGGCAATATCATCTGCCATGCGCGCAAACGCATAGTACGCCCGCACGGCAGCGCGATGTTCGCGGGCCATAAACCACCCGGCCACCGGAAAGTTCTCGGCGGCGACTTTGCTATTAAACGAAAGGGGGGCTATGGGATGTGACAAACGTGATCAATGGTTGGTTGAAGGCCAAGGGCAACATATTCTAAAGCATAGGGCTGACAAGGACAGCAAGGCCAATGCAAGAGCGCGGGCAGTATATCGCCGAAATGGTCAGGCGCCATGATCGCGACCGGTTTCTCACGGCCATGTTCGTGCCCTCTGCTCGGCGTGATGACGTGCTGGCACTTTATGCCTTCAATACTGAATTGGCGCGCATTCGCAGCCACGTCTCAGAAACCATGATCGGGCAGATGAAGCTACAATGGTGGCGCGATGTTATTGAGGCTATTTATGCCGGGCGCGGGCACCCGCTGGGCAACCCCGTCACCGAGGCTTTAGCTGGGGCGATCACGCGCCATACCTTATCACGGGC
>JANLSL010000037.1:0-5066 GCA_031362385.1 Alphaproteobacteria bacterium
CCCGCCAAGCCTTTCATAATGCTCGACAATTAGCGCTTTGTTGCGCATGGTCAGCCACTCTAAAGACACCCAGGATGCTATGCCCGAGTTACCCGAGGTTGAAACCGTCTGTAAGGGGCTTGCCCATCTGATTGAGGGCAAGCGGCTGGTGCGCGTTGATGTCCGGCGGAAAAATCTGCGCATTCCTTTTCCAGTCAACCTTGCGCAAAAACTAACCGGACGGCGCATCGAAAAAATTTATCGTCGTGCCAAGTATATCGTCATGAACCTCGATGATGGCCAAGCCGTGATCGCGCACCTGGGGATGTCAGGGCGCATGACAAGTGCCCCGCCCGGTCAGCCACTCGGTGCACATGATCATGTTGTTTTTCATGCCGACGATGGCACAGAAGTAAGGTTGAACGATCCACGCCGATTCGGGCTGATGACGCTTGTCGCGCAATCAGAGCTCGATTCGCACAAGTTGTTTAAAGATCTTGGTCCAGATCCGACGGCGCGTGATTTTACACCTGAAGTATTGGCGCTAAAACTGAAGGGGCGCGCCACGGCGATCAAGGGGGGGCTGCTTGATCAACGCATCGTGGCAGGGCTTGGAAATATCTATGTTTGCGAAGCGCTCTTTCGCTCGGGCATCTCGCCCAAGCGCAAATCAGGCACCATCACTTTGGCGCGTGCCCAAAAACTGGTCCCTGAAATCAAGGCTGTCTTGGCCGAAGCTATCAAAGTGGGCGGGTCATCCTTGCGGGATCACATTCAGCCCAATGGTGAGCTGGGCTACTTCCAACATAATTGGCGGGTTTATGGCCGTGAGGGTGAAGCGTGTCGCAATGCTGGCCAGCATGGCGGCGGCCTGATCAAGCGCATTGTTCAAGGCGGCCGTTCAACTTTTTTCTGCCCTAAATGTCAGAAATAGGCCGGGGTCGCGCCAGTATATTAGGGTGCTGTTATTTGACGCCACTAGCGCCTCGGGTGTAGACCGCGCCGCTGTTTATCAGCAAGTAGTCTTTGGGCATTAGGAGCGCGACATGAGTTACGAAAACATTTTGGTGGAAACCCGCGGCAATGTGGGGCTGATCACTCTTAATCGTCCCAAGGCACTTAATGCACTCTCCAATGGTTTGGTGCGTGATCTGGGCCAAGCCCTCGACGCATTTGAAAATGACGCCACTGTCCGCGCGGTCGTTTTGACGGGCAGCGAGAAAGCATTTGCCGCCGGTGCAGACATTAAAGAAATGGCATCGCAGTCTTTTGTCGATGCCTATGTCGGCGATTTTATTACCAAGGGCTGGGAGCGCATTACGGTTTTCCGCAAGCCCATTATTGCCGCAGTGGCAGGCTACGCCCTGGGCGGCGGCTGCGAGTTGGCAATGATGTGCGATTTTATCATCGCAGCTGAAACCGCCCGCTTTGGTCAGCCTGAAATCACTCTTGGCATCATTCCTGGCGCTGGCGGCACTCAGCGCCTGACGCGTGCGGTGGGCAAAGCCAAAGCCATGGATATGGTTCTGACCGCTCGCAATATGGACGCAGCCGAGGCCGAGAAGTGTGGGCTGGTCAGCCGCGTCGTTGCCGCCGACAAACTGATGGAAGAGGCGATGAAGGCCGCTGAGCGAATCGCTGCCCTCTCATTACCGGTGGTCATGATGGCCAAAGAATCAGTTAATCGCGCCTTTGAAACCACCCTGGCTGAAGGCGTGCGATTCGAGCGGCGGATGTTCCACGCGACCTTTGCGCTAGAGGATCAAAAAGAAGGCATGGCGGCGTTTGTTGAAAAGCGTCAACCGAGCTTTAAACACCGCTAATACCTCAGAATCGCTATTTTCCCCCACAGTTGACGGCCTCAGCCCGCTCTCTTATAAGGCGCGCACCGTTTTCAGGGCGATTCGCTCGAAATTCATCAATCTTTTCAAGAAGACCGATCCATGGCTCAGCATAAGTCCGCCAAAAAGCGCATTCGCCGTAACGCCCGCCGGGCCGTGATCAACCACTCTCGCCTGAGCGCTATTCGCACCATCGTGAAAACTGTCGAAACCGCCATCGCTTCTGGTGACAAAGCTGCCGCTATGGCTGCCCTGAAAAAGGCCATGCCCGAAATGGCCCGCGGTGCGACCAAGGGCGTGATGCACAAGCGCACTGTCTCGCGCAAATTGTCACGCATGTCCAAGCGCGTGAAGTCAATCAAAGCGTAACTCTCGATTCGCGCCGCAGAATTTCTCACGGCAGCGGATTTTTCAAAAAATAATTTTCTTTCAACGCGCATCGTCGATTCGCAGCCGACCGGAGTCGCGGACGAATGTTGCGTCCCGCGTTGCACACCACAACTGTACGGCGCACCACGCGATGTGGGGCGGTAAGTTGCATCCAAGCCACACGGCTCAGGTGTTTTTGGTGGGTGTCATCAAAGGCGCTGGCTGCTGCGCCGAGTCTCGCTTTTGCAGCACGTAGCGTTGTCTTGTTGTTGTGAATCAACAAGATGAGACAGCAATTCTGGTTCGCTTCAAAAGCAAACGTCTAAGTGAGAATACGCCAATACTGTCAAGCGATCTTTGCCCTTGAGTGCGTGACTTCAGTCGCTACATTCCGCCGCGCTGCAGACAGCACGATTGATTTGATATTTTTTGTTGAAGCGACTTGACTGTGACGGTGACTCATCGCCAGTGTGTCGCTCAGAACAAAACGACGCTTACGATAAAAAGACACTAACGATAAAAAGAGACAGCACATAATTTACTCTGTCGATTTTTCACACCGCCGAAGTTGGGGTCGGTTGCGATGAAGAAATTGGTGGAAGCGGTGACGGCGAAGATTTTTTGAATCAAGAGGTTCTGAATTTCTTCGAGCGATCGTGAACAAAGTTGATGACAGGGGTTTTGGGTGACGCGAGGGGATTACGCAGCGGTCGACCATAGTGAATGGGACCGTATCAAGACCCGCCTGAAAAAAGAGTTCGGCGATTCGGCTTTTAAAAGCTGGGTCAAACCGATCACTCTGGATGGCATGAAAAACGGCGAGGTCGAGTTGGCCGTGCCGACCCGCTTTATGCGTGACTGGGTCGTCACTCATTATGCCGACCGGATTCGGGCCCTGTGGGCCAGCGAAAACCCTGCCGTGAAGCGGATTAGCATTAAGGTTTCGACGGGCATGGCCCCCAGCCCGGCTCCTGCCCTGCCGCAGCGCAGCTCGGCCGCCCAACTGCCGACCCCCCCTACCCCCCAACGGGCCACGGTGCCTTTTGGGTCTGAGCTCTCAGCGTCACTGGACCCACGCTATACCTTTGCCAACTTTGTTGTCGGCAAGCCCAACGAATTTGCCTATGCCGCGGCTAAGCGCGTAGCCGAAGCCGACGAGGTGAGTTTCAATCCGCTGTTTTTGTATGGCGGTGTTGGTTTGGGCAAAACCCACCTGATGCACGCCATTGCGTGGGAGATCCGCCAGCGCTCGCCGCAACGGCGCGTGATTTACATGTCGGCGGAAAAGTTCATGTACAGCTTTGTCCGCGCCCTGCGTAACCAAGACACGGTTTCGTTTAAGGAACAATTCCGCGCGGTCGATGTGCTGATGATTGATGATGTTCAATTTATCGCTGGCAAAGACGCCACCCAGGAAGAGTTTTTCCATACGTTTAATGCCCTGGTCGATCAGGGCCGCCAGATTGTTCTGTCGGCTGACAAATCACCCTCGAACCTGGAAGAAATCGGTGATCGTCTCAGGTCCCGCCTGTCTTCTGGCTTGGTGGCTGACCTGCACCCGACCACGTTTGAACTCCGGCTCGGCATTTTGGATGCTAAAGTTGACAGTTTAGGGACGGAAGTTCCCGCCAAGGTAAAAGAATTCCTGGCTCATAAAATTGCTTCCAATGTCCGCGAGTTGGAAGGTGCGCTGACCCGGCTGTGTGCTCATGCCCAGCTGGTTGGCAGAGATATTACCCTCGAGACCGCTCAAAGCCTGCTGCAAGACTTGCTGCGTGCCCATGACCGCAAGCTCACGATGGAAGAAATTCAGCGTCGGGTGGCCGAGCACTTCAAAATTCGCCTGTCTGACATGAGCTCGGCGCGCCGTGCCCGGGTTGTTGCCCGGCCCCGCCAAGTGGCCATGTACCTGGCCAAGCAGCTGACCTCACGCTCCCTGCCCGAAATCGGCCGGGCCTTTGGAGGACGCGATCACACCACCGTCATGCATGCGGTGCGTAAGGTCGAGGAATTGTGCCGCGATGACACCTCCTTCGCCGAGAATGTCGAACTTCTCACGCGGATGCTTGAGAACTAGGCCGCGATTGAGATTTCTTGGCGGTTTTTCTGGACGGGACTCTTCCTGTTGATATAGTCGCAACCCCTGCCTATCTGCGGGTTAGGCCTTGATTCGAAGCCGGGTCAGGGGCTTAAATTTGCAGACCAGCTTGAGACGGTTGGGCTAACAAAAAACAGAAGATCTGCCTTTCTCATGAAAATTGTCATCGAGCGCGCCGCACTCCTCAAATCTCTCGGCCACGTCCAAAGCGTGGTAGAGCGGCGCAATACCATTCCCATTCTCTCGAACGTTCGTATTGATGCGGCCAAAGGCACCATGTCGTTGCACGCGACTGATATGGATATCGAGATTGCTGAATCGACAACAGCTGATGTTGGCAAAGGCGGGGCCACGACCACGCCAGTCCTCACATTGTATGAAATCGTGCGTAAACTTCCCGAAGGTGCGCAAGTCGAACTGTCGACCTCGGCCGACGGCGGCCAAATCGCACTTAGCGCGGGGCGTTCAAAATTCACACTCGCGTGTTTGCCGGTGGAAGACTTCCCGGCCATGTCGGGCGGTGATCTCGGTCATAACTTCACCTTGGGGGCAGCTGATTTGCGCGGCCTGATTGATCGCACCCGGTTTGCGATCTCAACCGAAGAAACCCGCTACTACTTGAACGGTATTTATCTCCACGCCGCCAAAAGCGAAGGCGTGGCCGTGCTGCGTGCCGTTGCCACTGACGGCCACAGATTAGCGCGCGTTGAAGTGCCACTGCCCAAGGGGGCGGCGGGAATGCCAGGCGTGATTGTGCCGCGCAAGACAGTGGGCGAGCT
>JANLSL010000049.1:0-2334 GCA_031362385.1 Alphaproteobacteria bacterium
CCAAGCCACGTGACACTCAGGCCCACGCGTATGCCGCTTGGTATACTGCTTTCTGGTTCTGCTCTGGCCAATCGCGTTAACAGCGCAACTGGCAAAACGTCATACAGAAAGTAAATCACTGGTCCAACAAACGAGCCCGTCAGAATAGTGACCGTTACTGCACCACTCATTACCGCAACTGGCAGAGCCGCAGGGCCTAAACCCAACACTGCCATCGCCAACGGCAATGGTGAAAAAATCAAACCAAAAGCGACACCGAGGATCGAACCTTTAAGCGCTGCCACCATCAGTGTGGCACCAAATGTGCCAGCGGCAACTGCCATCAGCGCGGTTCGATTCATAGGTGTCCACCTCAAGGGCATCAACGCCAGCCCTTCAGATGTTCCGAATCAGGTTGCGATGACGTAAGGCAGCAAAGCAAGAAAGCGCGCGCGTTTAATGGCACGCGCTAATTCGCGTTGCTTCTTGGTCGACACTGCCGTGATTCGGCTCGGCACGATCTTGCCGCGCTCAGAGATGTAGCGCTGCAATAACCGCACGTCTTTGAAATCAATCTTAGGGGCATTCACGCCCGTGAAGGGGCATGACTTACGCCGACGAAAGAAGGGTTTGCGTGTCTGGGTCATGATGCTGCTCCGTCTGGTCCTGAACGACGGCCAGAGTCGTAATGGCCGCGCTCGCTGCGCTCACCACCACGGCCACCGCCGCCGCCGCCGCCACCAAAGCCGCCACGACCGCCACCGCCGCCGAAGCCGCCACGACCACCACCGCCGCCAAAGCCACCACGGCCACCGCCGCCGAAGCCGCCACCAAAGCCGCCGCGCTCTTCACGCTCGCCGCGATCTTTGTTTTGCACAACAGCCGAAGGGCCTTCTTCAAGCACTTCAACTTTCACGGTCAGATAGCGCAGCACATCTTCGTTGATGCGCATACGGCGCTCGTATTCCACGACAGCCGCAGACGGCGCATCGAGGTTAAACAGCAAGTAGTGACCCTTGCGATTTTTTTTGACACGGAAGGTCAGTGAACGCAGGCCCCAGCTTTCACGCTTGGTGACTTTGCCGCCGCCTTCAGAAAGGATTTTGGTGAGTTCGTCGCCGAGCGTATCAACCTGAGTGGTCGAAAGATCCTGGCGCGCGATCACGACGCTTTCGTATAAAGCCATTGCTCTGTACTCCTTATGGATTGTCTCGTCTGGTCACCGCCAATCGGTGCCTGACATAGCCGAGTCCAAAAAGAGGGCTCGGCAAGGAGCTATGGAAGGCGCGGAATATACACACTTCCAAAACCGGTACAAGGCCGCGACAGAATTAATAATCTATATAAATCAATATGTTATATGAATTCGTGGGTACGTTAGGGCAAAAATGCAGGCCGCAGGCTGCCTGATACATTGCGCTCCGCTAAGCCACCGGGCGAATCACTCAGGGGCCGAGGCAATATCCGCTCGGGTTTAAGTGCGGCCTTTGCCGCTGCCATAATCTGCAGGCGCAAAAAATCGCGCAATGAAAGCTTTCTTTTTTGGGCGGCGGCGGACAACAACGCCAATTCGGCGCTGGTCGCTGACAGCGACAGTTCCACATCTGGCATATCGGGTGTTGGCCATGCGGCGTCTGTGTGCGTCATAAATTACTCCGCAGCTTCGGGGTGAGAGGCGGGCGCTGCCACGTCATCTTCCATCGGGTCAGACGTCTGGTCAGATGGGCGGTGCTCTAGAATGTCGCCTGGTTGGCATTTGAGGTACGAACAAATGCGATCAAGTGTGGAAAACCGCACGCCTTTAATTTTGCCTGATTTTAGCAATGACATGTTTTGTTCGGTGACTCCGACGAAGGCCGCAAGGTCTTTCGACTTCACCTTACGGCGCGCCATCATCACGTCGAGATTAACAATGATCGACATGTCACGCGCCCTTACAAAATCGAGGCATTTTCGTCGGCGAGCTTGCGGCCTTCTTCAAGGACACGCGCAATTAATACGAATACGGCGCCGAAGAAAAACGCAACGACTTGGTCAGTTGAAAAGCCCAAGGCTAAGACGCGTTGACCGGGTGGATTGTTGAGGGTCAGAACTACCGACAACAAAGCATCAGTAAAAAACTGAACGACAATGACCGCCAAAACTGACCACGCAAAAATTTTAAGCGCGCGGGTGTTGTCGGCAGTGAAAATCTGGCCCGCACCGAAACCTGACAGCAGCGCGCGCAGGTGCCACAGACCGAACACCATAATGCTAACCGGCGCCATCATCACGCCCAGGCCCAGCCAAACTTGTTGTGGCAATAAATGTTCGGGAATGGCGTGCTCGCGTGAGATCCCCAAGCGATCAACTAAG
>JANLSL010000082.1:0-3044 GCA_031362385.1 Alphaproteobacteria bacterium
TCGCCCCCAGGCCCAGCACCGCGGCGGGGTAATCAGCCGAAGGATCGCTGTTGGCAATTGATCCACCGAGTGTGCCGCGGTTGCGCACTTGTGGATCGCCAATCGATCCCGCCAGCGTGGCCAGCGCAGGAATGACTTTGCGAATATCGGCTGAGCCTGCGACATCGGCATGACACGTCATGGCGCCTACTGTCACCACACCACCAGAGACAGTGATGCCCTTCATCTCGGCAATGCCTGAGAGGTCGAGCACCTGCTCAGGCCTTGCGAGACGTTGTTTCAATGTTGGAATCAAGGTCATTCCCCCCGCCAGATAGGTGGCTTCTTCATTGGCGGCGCGCCGCGCAACGGCATCGGCAATTGATGAGGCCCGGTGATATTCAAATTGGTACATGGTTAAACGACCTTCACGCCCATCTGCTTGGCGCCTAGCAGCACAGCCTTGACGATGCCCTGATAGCCTGTGCATCGGCAGAGGTTGCCGTCCAGCTCGTGGCGCACGGTGGCTTCATCAAGCTGGCCGTCCTTATGACGCTCGACGATGCCAAGCGCGCTCATCACCATGCCGGGGGTACAGAATCCACATTGCAAACCGTGGCATTCTTTAAATGCGGCTTGAATGGGGTGCATCTCATCACCCGATGCTACGCCCTCGATGGTGATCAGATTCTGCCCGTCGGCTTGCACCGCCAACATTGTGCACGATTTCACCGGCTTGCCATTCAGGTGAATGGTGCAGGCCCCGCATTGGCTGGTATCGCAGCCAACATGTGTGCCCGTCAGCCCCAAGTGGTTGCGTAGAAATTCTACCAACAAGGTGCGGGGTTCAACTTCGCCGCTGCGTGATGTGCCATTTACGGTAACTGAAATTTTCGCCATCTGATCATCCAACCACTGCAACTACTGCAACAAAAACAGCAAGCACCAACAACGCAATCGCTACAAACAGCCAAAGTTGGCTAGGTGCAGGCACAGATGAGACCGTAACCGAAGCTTGGTTTTGAGTCATGTGGCTTTGCACCTGTGATGGTGCACCGGGCGATGACGTTGCTGAATTAGTTTGTGCCGCCGCCAGTGCGCTGAATTTCGCAAAAAAATCATCGGCCAATTTTTTGGCTGTTGAGTCAATCAACCGCGCCCCGATTTGAGCAAGCTTCCCACCCACCGAGGCATCAACTTCGTAACTCAAGATTGTCTCAGCGCCCGCATCAACAAGCTGCACTTTGGCTCCCCCTTTAGCAAATCCGGCGGGGCCGCCCTTGCCCTCACCGCGAATCGTATAGCCGTTGGGCGGATCAATGTCAGAGAGCGTCACCAAGCCTTTGAATGAAGCTTTGACGGGGCCAATCTTGGCAGTGACGGTGGCTTCAATTTGGGTTTCGGAGAGGCGAGTGATGGTATCGCACCCGGGAATGGCTGATTTGAGCACCTCGATATTGTTGAGTGCAGCCCACACCGCCGTGCGCGGGGCGGGAATACGATATTCGCCTTTCATATCCATCGGGTCATATCCATCAGGCGCGGTCTCCGGCTGAGTTCAGGGCGCGAGCGTTATATAGAGGCGCAGGGTTTGCCCGGCAAATGTGTGAATTGCAATGTTTGTTGTTGGTTTACTTGGTTTTCGCAGCGCGGCCTTTGCTGATTGCTTTGCGCCCGAACTTTGCCCGCACCGCATCCATGGCCTTTTCGACTCCGGCATGGTGCTTGGGTCCATCGCTAAACAGATCGGGCGGATCAGCCAGTTCAGCATCGCACAGGTCATCGGCGCCAACGCCGAGCAGTCGGTAAAGTGTTCCTTTGGCTTCTTTGACTAATAGACTCTCGGCTGCACGAAAAATAATCTCTGCCAATTGTGTGGGCGCTTGGAGGCGCTGGTGGCGACTTATCAGTTTAAAGCGCGATGTTTTGAGTTTCAGAACGACCGCGCGTCCAGCGAGATCATTTTTCTTCAAGCGCTCTGACACGCGCTCTGCCTGAAGCCAGAGCAAGCGGCGCAACTCTGCGGGGTCAGAAATGTCCCCATCAAATGTGGTTTCTGACGAAACACTTTTGGATTCCCGCGCGGTATTAATCCGTCGCATATCCTCGCCGCGCGCGCGGCGCGCCAGCTGCGCTCCGGTTTGGCCGTAACGCTGGGTCAACTCAGTTTCGGGGGTGGCCTGCAAATCGCCAATCATGAATAGGCCATCGACCTTAAGCCGGTCGGCAAGCGAGGGGCCAACACCGGGAATTTTTGTAATCGGCATATCGTGAAGGCGCGCCACAGCATCGGCCCTGCCAATCACCGCAAAGCCACGCGGCTTGTTAAGGTCAGAGGCAATCTTGGCTAGAAATTTGTTGTAACTGAGCCCGATTGAAACCGTAATGCCAACGTGGCGTTCCACCTCGCGTGCGACAAAAGCTAAGGTGGCGGCAGGGCTGCGTTGGAACAAAGTGCCTGTACCAGCCAGGTCAAGAAACGCTTCATCAAGTGACAGCGGCTCGACGATGGGGGTAACACTATTAAAAATAGCGCGCACCAATCGGCTCGCCTCGACATACTTTGCCATGTTGGGCCGAATCACCACGGCCTGCGGGCACATCTTCAAAGCTTTGAACATTGGCATGGCAGAGCGCGGACCATACTTTCGCGCAACATAACAAGCTGTCGCAACCACACCGCGCTTACCGCCGCCGATGAGCACTGGCTTATCTAACAACGACGGGTCATCGCGTTTTTCGATGGCTGCATAAAAAGCGTCACAATCAATGTGTGCGGTTGTGAGCGCGCCGAGCTCAGGATGGCACACGATGCGTGCTGAGCCACACACCCGACAGATGCTACAAACACGCTCAAATTCGGCCAAACAATCACGGCAGAGTGCTACGACTGAGGTGAACGTGGATACGACCATAGCCAAAGAATAGGTGGTTCGGGAAAAAGGGACAAATCTGGCTGTTCGTGAATGATTTTAAGGTGAGAGAGGGGGTGACAAACGCCAGCCCACACCTTAGCTATCTAGTGAGGCGCGCATTCACACACGGCCACGATCCGGGCGGGCACG
>JANLSL010000121.1:0-5476 GCA_031362385.1 Alphaproteobacteria bacterium
GTGCGGTGGAAAAAGTCGACGTGCAGCTGTGTGGCAATGGGCACCAGTCCTAAAATCGCCGTCAGGTTTGTCAACAAAATGGGGCGCAAACGCTGCACACAGGTTTTTGTAATCGCTTCACGGGTATCAGCAATCTCAACCTTAAAAATATTATACGTGTCCAACAGCACAATGTTATTTTTCACAATCACGCCCGCACAGGCAATCACACCCACGCCTGTCATGGTCATGACGAATGGCGTTTGGGCGATGATCAGGCCCGCAAACACGCCGATGGTTGACAGCACCACCGCTGACAAAATCAGCATCACTGAGAAAAAGCTGTTGAACTCAGCCAGCAAAATCATCGCGATCAGGAAAACCGCCGAGCCAAAGGCAAAAATCAGGAAGTTGGTATTCTCCTGTTGCAACTCTTCCTCGCCTTTGAAGTGAATCTCGACACGGCTATCGAGATTAAGCGTGGAAATCATCTGCTTGATTTCTTTGACCTTATCGCCGGCGAAGATGCCCGGCATGGTCCCCGAGGTCAGCATCATAATACGCTTACCCTCAACGCGCTGAATTTGGCTCACTTCCTGCACCGGCTTGCGCTTGACAAAATTTGAGATCGGCACTTGGCCATCGCGGGTTTCAACGCGGATCGCATCAAGTTGGCGCAAGTTGCGGTAGTCGGTGGGGTAGCGCACCACGATATCAATTTCGTTGACGCTATCATCAGGGCGATACCGGCCCAGCCGCAATCCGTTGGTCAGTAACCGAATTGATTCACCAACCAAGGCTAAGTCCGCGCCATATTTAGCTGCTTCAGTGCGATCAACTTCCAGTTCCCACTCAATACCGGGCAGGGGCAAGGTATCATCCAAGTTGCGCAAGCCGGTGATTTTGTCCATGCCTGCACGAATTTTGTGGGTCGCGGTGTTGAGTAACTCGGGGAATTTTGACGCCACCAAAATCTCAATGCTGGTATCGTTGGTCATGTGCAGCGTTTTCTTGGACTCGATAATGATTCCCGGTAAATCCTTCACGCGGCTTTGCGCATCAGCCAGCGCAACATCAGCCGAGCGGCGTTCGTTCCACTCTTTAAACAGCAGCCGGATTTCGCCAATCACATCTTCGTCATCGCCTGTTGCCCCAGCAGGGCGGCCAGTGCGGGTATAGACGTGCTCAAAATCTGGGATGACGCTAATGCGCCGTTCCACTTCTTTAACCAAACCGTCTTGCTCATCGAGCGACATATTGCCCAGCGCATGAATGCGTAAGGCTGCTGAACGTGACTCTTCGGGCGGGTTAAGCGTCATCCCCTTTCCCACCAGCATAAAGAGGGCAGGGACCAGCACCAACAATGCCAGAGAAATCCCCAGCACGCGCCCCGGATGATTGAGCGCCTTTTCCAGAATATCGACATAGGCTTTCACCCAGCCCGATGACTGTTGCGGGTGAACAATGTCTTTGTCATCAACCGTCGTCAGGGTCGCATTAACTGAAGAGGGCGCTTTCAACATTCCACCCACGGCAGGCACAAAAATCAAACCCATGATCAGCGAGGCAACCAGGACACTAATCACTGTGAACGGCAACAGGCCCATGAACTGGCCAATGAACCCTGGCCAAAACATCAACGGCACGAAAGCGGCGATGGTTGTCAGCGTGGAGGTAATCACGGGCACGGCGAGGCGCTTGGCGCTGTCAGCGAAGGCGTACTTCGGAATTTGCCCAGCCATAATTCGGCGGTCAGCGTTTTCAACGACAATAATCGCGTCATCCACCAGCATGCCTGTCACCAGGATCAGGCCAAACACCGCTACGAAGTTGATGGAAAAGCCCATCGCGTACATCACCAGAATACCAGTGAGGAACGAGCCAGGGATGGCCAAGCCCACCAGCAAGCCATTGCGCGTCCCCAACAGCGCCATGCAGGCGGCCATCACCAACACGATGGCCAGAATGACGCCGTTCTCGATGGTGCCCAGTTGCATTTTCACGTTGACCGAACGGTCGTTGATGATCTGGACGTGGATATTGCTAGGCCATGCTTTGGTTTCGCGGTCGAGCACGTGCTTGATGGCATCGACACTTTGAATCACGTTGGTGCCGCGTCGGTTAACAACGTCGAGGGTCACGGCGCGCTGGCCATCAACCCGCACAAACGTCGTGGCGTCTTTGAAAGTACGGCCAATTTCGGCCACGTCCGACAGCTTCACGGTGCCATTACGGTCAGCTTTAATCGGCAAGCTCCAAATATCATTCACATCGTTGAACAATCCAGGAACTTTGACCGCGAATTTGCCTTGGCCGGTATCCAAATTGCCAGCTGCGACCAGCCGGTTTGAACGGCTAATAATTTGGAATAGTTCTTGGTTGCTAATGCCGTAGTGTTCGAGCCGCAAGGGGTCGATGACAATCTCGACTTGTTCTTCGCGCAGGCCCGAGATGTTGGCTTCCAGCACGTTGGGCAGTTGGGCGACTTTATCGCGTAATTCTTGGGCCATGTGCAGCAGCGTGCGTTCAGGCACATCGCCTGCGATGCTGGCAGTCAGGATCGGAAAGCCGCCCTGGCTAAATTCGCGGATGATCGGTTCGTCGGCGTCAGCGGGAATTTTCGGTCGCGCCCGACCCATCGCTTCGCGCACGTCATCAAGGGCGCGGTCCATTTTCATTTCGGCGACGAATTCCAAAACGACTGATGCGCCGCCTTGAAAGCCGGTGGCGCGGACTTCTTTGATGCCCTGCAGGGCTTGCATTTCTTCTTCGACCGGGCGGATCAACAGCCGCTCGGCATCGCCCGGTGACACGCCTTCAAGGCGCATCGACACGAAGATCAATGGCAATTTAATTTCGGGTTCTGCTTCCTTGGGGATCGAGATGTAGGCAATGGTTCCCGCCACGAACAGCACGACCAGCGATACAACAACCATGCGTGTGTGATTAAAGGCGGCATCGATAATAGCGTGCATCGCAATTTCCTCAGCAAAGCCCAGCGCATGTGTTTTTGCGCAGCTCTAATAACATACACTAATGTACGCCCTAACGCGCTGCGAACCACCAAGAATTAGGTAACATCGCGTAACTCAAGCCCCAGCATATGGGTAAGGCTGCAAAAAGCCTCGAAAAAACGCATTGACCGGGTAAGCTGACCCAAGGGCGTTTCAAAGGGGAGATCAAAAAAATGGCGCTGTTGTGGAAAGCCACTGCAATGCAAACCAACAACGTTATCGTCAACGGGGCTAAAACCCGCGAAGAAGCTATGGCGATTGTCAACAAAAGCATCGACCGCTGGGAAGAATTGATCAAGTTCTGCGTCGGGCGCGGCGGGGGCATTAAGAACCTCGTGCTGTTTCCTGAATTCAACTTGCAGGGCTTTCCACTCTGGGAAAGCTCTGACGAGTGGATGGCCAAGGCCTGTTTCCAAATTCCTGGCAGCCCTGAGATTGAAAGGTTGCAAAAAATCGCTGCAACGTATGGCATCTATCTCGGTGCCAATGCCTATGAAGCGCCGGTGGAATGGCCTGGGCGCTATTTCAATTGCTCATTCCTGATCAACCCCTCGGGCGACATCATCTTAAAGTACCGGCGCATTTCAACCGCGCAAGCAGCCTCACCGCATGATGTGCTCGATGAGTATCTCGACAAGCACGGTATTGAAGGCTTGTTCCCCGTCGCGCGAACCGAAATTGGAAACATTGCCATGATGCCGTGTGGTGAGATTCTGTGGCCCGAGACGGCACGCTGTTTGATGATGCGCGGTGCTGAGGTGATTTTGCACCCGACCTCTGATCATGGAAACAGCGACAACATGGCCTGGGAATCATCCAAACGGGTGCGCGCGGCTGAGAACATGGTTTATTTTATCTCGGCAAACGCGGGCGCGATTGTTGGTGTGTTGCCTAATAACGTTCATGCCGGCAACTCAAAGATTATCGACTTTCAAGGCAAGTTGATGATCGAAAGTGGCACAGCGGGGGAAAACGCCAATGCCTCGGCGGTGATTGATATGGATGCGCTGCGCCGTGCGCGCTGTACGCCCACCGGCCCATTCGGTGTCAACCGCTTGGCGCGTTTGCGCTCAGAAGCATATGCAAAAGTGCTGTCTGAAGCAGCTTTCTATCCGCCAAATTTATTTGCCAATCACCCGATGGATTCTAAGCAGCGCATTCAAGATGCCTTGATTGATGTGATTAAACGCAAAGTAGCCGAGGGTGTGCTCGTTCCGCCAGCCAAGGAAGCTGCTCTGAAAGGCTTTGATCTCTGGGGAAGTTGAGGTTAGCCATGAAACGCCTTGCTCATCTTCTGCTAGGTGTTGCCGTTGCTGTTGGCACGGCAAATGCGGGTGCAAAAGAAAGCACGCTGCGCATTGGAACGCCGATCATCGCCCCGCGGCTGTCTAATCCATACGTGGGGCTCTCGCTTCCGTCGACCATTGCTATTCTGCCGATTTTTGATCCGCTGGTCATTATTGATGCCCAGGGGCGCGTTCAGCCGTGGCTGGCGACATCATGGGCGTCTACCGATGCGCTCACGTGGAAAATTGAGTTACGCCCCGGCGTTACTTTTTCAAACGGTGTGCCATTCACTGCTGAGTCAATTGTTGACGCGGTTCAATACTTGCAATCGCCCAAAGGCCGTACACTGACCATCGGCAGTACATTTTCAAATATTGAACGTGCTGTAGCGACCGGTCCGCTCACGGTCGATATCCATCTGACGCAACCTGATCCGATGTTTGCGCAACGACTGTCGAACATGAGAGTCCCAGAGCCAAAAACGTGGGCGGCGTCACTGAACAAAGATGGCGACGGGCAAAGCATCGGTACAGGCCCGTTTGTAATGACCAAAGAAAGTCCAGCGCTGATTGTCATGAAGGCCAACCCAAGGGCTTGGAATGCGCCGCGCGTTGACCAGCTTGAGATCAAGTTTCTGCCTGAGCAGATGTCGCGCATGCAAGCACTTGCTGCTGACGCCATCGACATTGCGCTACAGATTGGACCGGGCGACCGCGAGGATTTGCGCGCACTGGGTGGCCAAGCGCTGGCACGGCGCACATACCGGGTCAGCTATGTGTCTTTTAACACGGCACAAATAACTGATTCCCCTGTGACAAATCCTAAAGTTCGCCTCGCCATGAATTATGCCATTAACCGACAAGCTATCGCCGACTCACTTCTGGGCGGCACAGTCACACCGGTTGGACAATTGGTGTTGCCGGGGGCTCCTGGGTATGTGGCTGACATCAAACCGTTCCCGTATGACACTGCGCGTGCCAAAGCACTGCTCGCCGAGGCAGGATTTGCGAAGGGGCTGAAACTCGGCGTTACTATCGCTCCGGGCGGCGCAGATGAAGCCAGCGTCTACCAGCAAATTGCCCAGGATTTATCTGGCGTTGGCATAACAATGACAATCATTCCAACGGCGATGGTCCAAATGACACGCATGATGTTTGCCGGTGAATTTAAAACCGAAATGTTTGGCAATTTCGGAC
>JANLSL010000608.1:0-7267 GCA_031362385.1 Alphaproteobacteria bacterium
GCCAAAAGTATGAGCAAGAATGAATTGGCGCGGCGGCTGCGTTGGCATCGCCCGCAAGTTGATCGACTGTTGAACTTGCGCCACGGGACAAGGCTTGATGCCATCGAACAGGCCTTCGGCGCGCTCGACCTTGATATGGAACTCAAACTACGCGTCTCGACCCGCGCGCGAGTGTAACGCCCGCCCGCTTGAGGACGACAAATATGCCCACACTTTTTTCTCCATTCGGTCTTGCCAAAGAGGTTGCCGCGCGTGCCCAGGCCGAGGGGCGTGAGACGATTGCGCTAGATATGGGCTTCGCGGTTGATGAAAATGGCGGCGGCGTCACCATGTCGCTGAAGGTCGCAGATGATGTCGATGCTTCGCCGTTTGCATTCCGGTCTTTTACGCCCCTTGAGTTCGCCGAGTTTGTGGCTGAGCTGCAAGCCATGCAACGGCAGCTGGCGCATCATGAATAGAAATACTATTTGGCTTCTTGAAAGCATTCAGCCGCTTCCAAATTGCTTCGAGATATTCACACGCGAAAACCCGCAATTAGCAGACACCCAATAACCTATTGATTTATATGGCTAAAATGGTGCCGACGCGCGGAATCGAACCGCGGACCTACTGATTACGAATCAGTTGCTCTACCCCTGAGCTACGTCGGCCTGCACCGCGAAATGGGCGCGCCTTGAAAAGGTGCGGGAAAATAGGCCCAACGCGGCCAAAGCGCAAGCGGCGCAAGGTACTGAAATCCAACACATCTTGGGAGTTATGGCGGGTTGGGGACAGGCTTGATGTGGTGCTAATCTGAAAATATGAGCACAGCCTCTTCAAGTGAATACGGCCCCGACATTGTCATTTCAGGTGGGGGTTTGGTGGGCGGCGCGCTGGCGTTGGGCCTGGCGCGTCACGGCATTGCATGCACCGTGATTGATCGGCTGGCGCCTGACCAGACCATCAGCTCCACCTTCGATGGGCGAGCCTCGGCCATTTCAGCATCGGGCCAGAAATTTTTGGAGGCCATTGGTTTGTGGCCGCGGTTGGCCGCCCACGCCCAGCCCATTTTGGATATTCGTGTTTCTGACGGACCATCGCTGTTGTTTTTGCATTACGACCACCGCGACTTAGGGGAAGGCCCCTTAGGCTACATGGTTGAGAACCGCCATTTGCGGGCGGCGATTGCAGCCGAGTTGGCCGCACAAAGTGCGCACATCAATATAGTTGCGCCGGTGAGTGCGCACGGTTTTCACCAAGACGCTGATGATGCTTTCATTACCTTGAGTGATGGCCGCGAGATAAGTGCAAAACTTGTGGTCGCCGCCGAAGGAAAAAATTCCACGCTGCGTGATGCAGCAGGAATGCGCCTGACGGGGTGGAGCTACCCGCAAACCGCCATTGTTGCCACCATTGGCCACGACGTAGCGCACGCTGGTATTGCGCACGAGCGGTTTTTGCCCGCGGGCCCATTTGCGATTTTACCGCTGGAAGGTGGCCATCGCTCGTCATTGGTGTGGACGGAAGCCAGCAGCCGCGCGGCTGATTATTTAGCGCTGAGTGATGAACGATTTTTAAATGAGATCGCCGAACGTGTCGGTGGGTTTTTGGGCGAACTCAATCTTATTGGTCCGCGCTTTAGTTATGATCTCGGTTTGCAATTTGCGGCACGCTATGTGAGTGGGCGCTTGGTGCTGATTGGTGATACGGCCCATGCCATTCATCCTATCGCTGGGCAGGGCTTGAATTTAGGGTTGCGAGATGTGGCGGCGTTGATTGAAATTTTAGTTGATACTGTTCACCTGGGCCTGGACCCAGCGCATCCTACTGGGCTTGATCGCTACCAGCGCTGGCGGCGGGCGGATAATTTACTGATGGCAGGTGTGACAGATATTCTTAATCGGTTGTTCTCGAACGATATTGCCCCGGTGCGGTTGGCGCGCGATGTGGGGTTGGGCATCATCAACCGAATCCCACCTTTGAAAAAGTTCTTCATGCGCCATGCCATGGGAACTGTGGGCGAATTACCAAAGCTGATGCGTGGGATCAATCTTTAATCTTACGGTGCGCGCGTTAATCCGCGTGCTTTCAAGCCCTGCTCATAGGCCGCCCAGCGCACGGCATAGTCACGGCCCAGTTCATACATGTAGCGCCACGAATAAATGCCGGTATCGTGCAAATCATCAAACATAATGCGCACAGCGTAATGACCCACTGGCTCGATATTCATAATGCCCACATGCATCCGCCCTGGCACAAACTGGCGTTCGGCGGGGTTGTGGCCTTGCACTTCGGCTGATGGGCTTTCAACACGCAAATATTCTGCGGCCAAATCGAACACGCAACCATCATCAAACGCAACGCGCAGTGATTTGGTGGCCGGGTCGTAGTCGAGTGACTTAGGCCAGGGTTGGGGCGAGGTCATAACAAACGATTAAGCGTCTAACTTACGCGCTTCGTCGACCAACATAATCGGGATTCCATCGCGCACCGGATAAGCCAAGCCTGCTTGCTTGCTGATCAGTTCTTGTGTGGCGCGGTCATATTCCAGCGGGCCCTTGGTGAGGGGGCAGACCAGAATTTCCAACAGCTTGGTGTCGATCTCGGTGGTGGTGGACATTAAAAACTTTCAGTCCCTATTGGCGTGGGCCGTCGGGTTTGCCACTTGAATCAAACACGCCCATTTGTAGCAACGCTGTTAATGTTTCAGCGCGCTGTTGCAATGTGGCGCATTCCAACAATGCTTGCTTTTCACGCGAGTCAAACGGGCAAATCATGCACAACGACGTGACCAGTGTAGAATCAGATAAATTCTTGATCACATCCATATTCACCTTCATCCCTTGCGCATCCAAATAGGGCTTTAAGGCATCAATGATAGTGTCACGATCAAAATCAACTTTGGGTGGGGCTTCCATATCGGCTTTGAATTCGTCGTAGATGGGTTTCACGCGACGATAGCCTTTGCGACCTTCAATTTCTTGGGCGATGCGAAAACGAATAATGCCCTTGAGCGAGACCAACATGCGCCCGTCTTCGGTTTCTTCGAAGGAAGCAATGCGCCCGGCGCACCCCACAGTATAAAGAGGCGGCTCGGCTTGCAGGGTAATGATGTTGCTCTCTGATGGGCGTTCAGCCGTGGCGCGCCCGCGACCAGATTTGTTTTGGTCGGGCTGGATCATGCCAATGATGCGCTCTGACTTCAGCGCATCAAGCATCATGTTGAGATAGCGCGGTTCAAAAATATTCAAGGGCAGGCGGCCCCACGGCAACAGCACGCTGCCCGGCAACGGAAACACTGCCAATTCATCTGGCAAGTCTTCGTAGCGGGTTTGGACTGGGCTGCGCATGGATGAGGTATTGTACCTTAAGAAAACAAAATCGACGAGAGGCGCTTGCGGCCCTGAACCGTGAGTGGATCGGTAGGCCCGAAGGCTTCAAAGAATTTAACCAATTGTTTGCGCGCCGCTTCTTCGTTCCATTTACGATCAGTCCGAATCATCTCGAGCAAGTCAGCCATCGCGGCTTCTTTATCGCCCGCACCAAAGCGCGCCATGGCCACATCGAGCCGGGCTTGCATATCTTTGGGGTTGGCGGCGGATTTGGCAATCAAATCACCCAGTGCGGCAGCGGCACCCTTTGATTGATCTTTCAATTCAAGTGCCGTGCGCACGCTGGCGATCTCGGGCGTTTTTTGAAGCTCTTCGGGTAATTTATCCAATACTTCGCGGGCCAAATCGTCTTGACCCAGCGCCACATAGCATTTCAGTGCGCCGCCCATGGCCTTGGCATGAGCAGGGTCTTGCGCCAAGATTTCTTGATAAATTTCCAATGCGGTTTCGGCTTGGTTTTGTTTCAAAAACTCTGCGGCTTCTTCCAGGGCATCGTCGATGGGGTTGCCGCCACGCCCGGTCAGCTTCTCGATGAATTGCTTAACCTGGCTTTCGCTCATGGCCCCCATAAAGCCGTCGACCGGCTTGCCATCTTTGAACGCATAAACTGCGGGAATCGACTGGACGCGAAACTGCGCGGCCAGCGGCTGGTTTTCGTCGACGTTGATTTTCACCAATTTCACTTTGCCGGCGTATTGCTTGACCAGCTTTTCCAGCGTTGGGGTGAGTTGCTTGCAAGGCCCGCACCACGGTGCCCAGAAATCGACAATGACGGGAACGGTTTTCGACGCCTCAATGACGTCGGCGGCAAATGTTGCGGTGCCTGAGTCTTTGATCAAATCATTGCCTGCGCCTGCCATCGGCAGCGCATCGCCAGTATCACTGACTAACATCACTTAAACCTTCCTGAACGGCTTGGCCCACCAACGGGGACCACCCAACGAGGCCCCACCGAAAGGACCACACTATAGGGGTTAAATGTGATGGAATCGGGCCAAAGGCAAGGGGGTGGGGGGCCGCCAGCAGCCCTGCGGCCGCCCTTGCAATAGGAAGCTAAATGGCTATAGTCCGCCCGCTTTTCGAGGGCTTCCCAAGGCCCTTTCGCGCTGGAGCGCGGGCGTAGCTCAGGGGTAGAGCACGACCTTGCCAAGGTCGGGGTCGAGGGTTCGAATCCCTTCGCCCGCTCCATTTTCTTCAAAAACCAGTCTCCCGAACCCTCGATTTTTTGGGTTTGGCGCGGTGCCCGCGATTTTTGGCTTTGGCGCGATGCCCGCGATTTTTTGGGTTTGGCGCGATGCCCGCGCCGGTGGGCTTTCGTTTCGATTCGCGCGCCCAAGTGCTAGCCTTAAGCCCAGCGGCATCACGCAGCGGGGAGAACATCATGATCGGTCGTCGTTCAGCGCTTGAGGGAATGAGTTTGGGCTTGGCTGGCAGTGCCCTTGTCACAAGCAGTGCCCTTGCCGCAAGCGGCGCCCAGGCAGCAACGCCAGCCACGATTAGCGCCGTGCCAAAATTACCCAAACCGATTTTGGGCCCGCGCATGAATTTCGCCCAAGCCGACAAGGTGATGGCGCAACTGGGCTTAGACGCCATTGTGGTTGGTGGTGGGGTGAATTTATACCACACCACGGGCTTGGACCTCACCTCACCGCGCATGGGCCATGGGCCCATTGTGTTGGCGGTCATCACCCGCAGCGAAAAACAGCGGCTCTCAATCGTGGCACCTGCGTTTTTGTACTACTACACGATTGCACTGGACCACCGCGACCAAACGTATCCGGCATATGTGTACACTGCACCCATGCCTGGCCAAAAAATCGCAGGCGAGCCTGGCGCGCAAAAATTAGAGATTTTCGCTGATCGTGGTGCGGCGAAATTAGATTTCATCGAATCATCGCGCAATCAAATTGCCACACGCACGGTGGGCCAGCACGAAATCAAAGCCAGCATGGCGCTTGCCCTGCGCGCCGCACTGAAGGAAGCCGGCGTGAGTAAAGGCCGTATCGCGGTAGATTTGCCGCCGGTCCACAAAGAAACCCTTGAGGCTTTGCCCGACGTGACCATCGTTGATGCTGATGATGCGTTGCGGCGTATTCGCCCGGTTAAATCAGCCGTTGAAATTGAACTGATGCGCCAAGCGGCCCATAACAATGCCGAAGCTGCCAAAGAAGCAGCGCGCGTGGTGCGCGCCGGAGCAGACGTGCGCGAGTTGCGCGCCAATTATTTTGCAGCTGCTGCTTTGCGTGGGTTACGCGGCGTGTTCATGGTGGTTGATCGCGTCAGCTCACCCACCTACCAAGCCACATTTCGCGAAGGCCAATGCTTTTCGATTGATTGCGTGAGTGAGTACATGGGCTATCACGGTGACTATGCGCGCGCGGTCTATGTGGGCGAGCCACTGGCCGCGATGAAAAAAGTTTCAGATGCGACGGGCAGGGCCTGGGACATTGTGCGCGAGACTATTAAGCCCGGTGTAAAGTTTTCTGAAATTCAAGTCCGCGGACGCAAAGCACTGAAAGATATGGGTGCGGACTACAACATCTCATTCACACCCCACAGCGTAGGCCTGTATCACGCTGATCATGTGGGGAGTTCATACTTGCCCTCGCCCGGCGACATGGTTCTGGAACCAGGCATGGTGTTGAGCGTTGATTGTCCACTGCTGGAATCAGGTGCTGGTGGCTCATCACACCTGGAAGACCTGACCCTGATTACCAAAGACGGCTTTGAGTCCCTCAATGATATCGGCAATAAAGTGATTTTGGTGTAGCGGGTTTACGCCGCGCGGTAATTTTAATGACCTTGACGACGGCCCAAGCCAGTTCGATTGAGTCGTGGCTTCGCGGCACAGCCCTTGAGCCGGAAAACCCCATCACTGCTTTCAATTTGGGTGCGGCATATGCCATTGCTCAGCAGCTTTTTGCAGCGTTGGCTTCGCTGTTACTCGCGACTGGACTTTGCCCGACCTACGCCGAAGCGTGGAGCTTGCTGGGCGAGATTTATTGGAAGCAGGGCAATTTTTCAGAAGCGCTTGATGCTTTGGGCAAAGCCGTATCATTGACGCCGGGCTATCACGCTGCGCGCGAACGGTTAAATGCGCTGTGCAAACAAAAAGGCTTAACGTCACCTACTTTAGCGGCATGGCCCAGCCCAGCCGTAAAGCTAGAACGCAGCACAGGCGACTGGCAACTTCACCCTTCACACGACGAAACAGAATTGCGGGCTTTGATATCAGCGCGGGGCTATGACGACCGCTGCATCATTAAATTAGCAGTGATATTATTTGCGGGCGGGCGCAGCATTGAAGCAGAGTGCATGGCGCGGTTTGTGCTGTCATGCGACCCAGAAAATGCCAATGCGCTGCTCGCTTTGTCATCGATTGCGCACCACCAAGGGCGGGCTGAGGACGCACTTAAACTTGCTTTTGCCGCCACCGACAGCATGCCTGAACATCCGCTGGCGAGCGTTCAGGCCCTCTCATTCTCACTTGCGGTTTGTGCCTGGCAACATTTTGATAAGCTTAAAACGCGCGCATTGAAGGCATTGAGCGTGATGCCGGGTGCAGCACAACCCGCAGAAGCGCTGTTTTTTGTCGATGATCCGGCAATCTTGGTGGCATGTGGGCAAGCATTAGCCAACACCATCCTCGCTGCCGCACCACGTTCTCAAATTCCAATACCACACGCACCAGTACCGCGTAACGCACAGCGGCGATTAACGATTGGATACATTTCGGCTGATTTCCATTTTCATCCGATTGGGCGTTTGATTGCGGAATTGATCAGCCATCACACGCGCGGTGAATTTATTATTCGCGCATATTCCGTATGGGCAAGCGCTGACAACCCGGTGCGCGATGTGGTGCGTGCGGCATGTGATTCTTTTGACGAGCTCCA
>JANLSL010000157.1:0-5237 GCA_031362385.1 Alphaproteobacteria bacterium
ATTAGATTGATTGTCAAAGGATCACTGTCGATGACCGAGCCGTTGCGTTTGACAGCTGCCGCGAGATTTATTGCTGAAATTCGAACTATGTTTTCAGCGAACCCTTATTTGCAATTGCGCTGGGAGGCGGCGCGCAAGCTCCTAGCTGAGATGCTGCGTGACCCAGAGGTCAAACTTCATTCGAAGACATGGCCCGATAGCCCCGCAATACTTGGGCTTGATGGCAAACATGGCAACCTCTTGCTGTATCAAGACCCCGACTGGGGCTTTTGCATCAATGCGTTGATCAAAAAACCAACCGCCAAGACCACAATTCATGATCATGGTGTGTCATGGACATTGTATGGCGTTATTGAGGGCGGTGAAGATGTCGCGCGGTTCGAGCGCACCGACGGTGGCACACCAGGAGATTTGCCAAAAAAGGCGGCCGTACGCGAGACAGATTCGATTAGCGTTGGCCCTGGCTACATCGACTTGATCAAGCCATGGGAGATTCACGCCGAGTACAACCGCCCCGAACGCACCGCCGCTGTGATTATCCGCAGCCAAAAGTGCGGCACGTATATTCAGAATATTTTTTATCAGAAAGACGGGACTGTCGAACAATATTGGGGCCCGCAGCAAATTCCATTTCACTTTGGCTGGGATGACGCCCCGCATGAGCAGCGCGCATGAGTGCAGCTATTGCTAACCTGCCGGGCCCCTTTACCGCCCGGCGGGTGATTGAGTTCGAGGGGCCCTACTTGCCTCCAGAAGTGTTGTTACCTGAAGCTTTACCCGGCGAATTTCTCAGGACACGAGCGTCGCAGGACCCGAGGTTCTATGAACAGGCAACCAACAAACTCGTTATGTCGAATCACGCCACACTACTTATCACACCGAGATCAAAGATTTTGGTTGATACGTGCATCGGCAATAATAAGCATCGCCCGCGCAACCCGCATTGGCATATGCGCACTGGCCCCTTTCTCAGTGACCTCTCATCACTAGTCGCACCAGCGGAAATTGACTACGTACTGTGTACCCACTTGCACGGTGATCATGTGGGTTGGAATACGTTGCTGCAAAATGGTCAGTGGGTGCCGACATTTCCGCGCGCGAAGTATCTTTTTGGCCGTACAGAAGTTGAGTTTTGGCAAGCAACCATTGCCCGAGACCCCGACGCCAATCATGGCTCGTGGTCAGATAGCATGCAGCCAATTTTTGACGCCGGCCAAGCACTTGTTGTGGATGATAATTTCGAGATTGAACCAGGAGTTCGACTGGTTCCTGCCCCGGGGCATACCCCAGGGAACGTGATGATCAAACTGGAGCACGACGGAGCCACGTCATATGTGATCGGCGATACGATGCACCATCCCGTTCAGATCGAGCGGCCTGAATGGTCATCAAAGTTTTGCTGGGACAAGTCACTTTCGACACTAGCCAGACGGAACTTGCTTGAAGCCGTTGCCGATACCGGCGCTTGGATTATCCCCGCCCACTTCCCTACCCCAACGGCGTTGCGCATTGAGTCGCATGCGCACGGTTTCAAAAGTTGCGGGTAGTGCCGGCGCTGGAAACCTAAAGCAGCGCCATAACCTCCAAGGCCACGCGCTCGCCAGATTCCATAGCACCCTCCATCCCGCGATTAGAAACCGCAGTGTGCTCGCCGCAGAAATGGAGTCGCCCGGCTGAGTCTTTGAGGGCTGGAAGGCAATCTGCAATCTGACCTGGTTTCCATACCACCCAATCCCCGCCAGAGAATCTGTCTGACTGCCATGACTTAAAGCCACCTGGAACAAGTTGCCCTTTTGATGCTGGGCGCAACTTTTCATAAATTGAAATCACGTGGGCCATGGCGTCTTTCTCACCCATCGTATCTAACCGGTCAGCTAGGAACCCGCGAGCCCAGGCCATCAGACACGTCACTTTGTTGGGATCATCGCCCTCACGCAGCGCACGAATTTCTCCGGCGTCAGTATCTGTCCACATGGCAGGGCTTAAGCCCTCGTCGCGCCAGAAGGGCTTTTTGGGCACCATCACGACTTTTGTAATTTTCATGCTCGGCACTGTGCGAATAGCTTTCGCTTTGGCCGGCGGCAACAACGGATCAAACTTTATCCATCGCATGGTTGGCACGGGTAGCGAGCAAATCACTTGTTTGGCCTTAAAAACGCTATCGTCTTCACAGTAAACTTCGACTGCGTCTGCACTTTGGCGAATGCCCGTGACAGTTTTGCCTAAATGCACATCTCCAACTGCGCGCGCCATTGCTTCAGGAATGCTCTCATTACCTCCAACTGCCTTGTAGGCCACACGCTGGATGTCGGATTGCAACTTGAACCACGCTTGCGTGAAGTACCACATCAAGATTGAAATATCGTGTGCCGAAGTGCCGTACTGGATATTGGTGTTGTAATTCAAATCAATAGCCGCGTCGGCCCACCCAAGCTTTTTGAAAAAGTCATAGGTGGAGCCGTCGAACTTAGCGCTGGCCGGATCAATCCAATCCTCAAACGACTTTAGCGGATTGTTCTTGTCGATCAAACTTTGGAAGTATGCGCGACCAGGGAATCGGCCTTTGGCATCGGCAGGCATGACATTCAGCTGATGCGTCGGCCAGTCGGCTTTGCGAATAACTTTTCCGCCGAGCGCCAATTCCACAGTTGTAGGATCTTTTTGCGCGTCAGGTGACAGGTCTCGCCGCCCTTCGAAGTCAATGAGTTCGACTTTGAGTCGTAGCGCTATGTCTTGCATCCGGCCATAACCGCCCAGAATGCTGTCGCCGCCCATTTCAGGGTTGCCCTCAACCGTGCGCAAGGTGTTCATCCGGCCACCAACCCGCTTGCGCCCCTCGATGACCGTGACCTTGAACCCCTGATCCTTCATGAGCAGTGCCGCATTGAGGCCTGATAGACCTGCACCGATAACAAGAACATCGGTCATCGCTGGCGCTGCGCGCGCCGAACGCACCGCTGTCGTAGCTGCACCACTTACTATAAGGCCTCGACGTGAAATTTTCATTTTTGTCTCGTCATTAATTGGGATCTGAGTGTCACTTAACTATCGCCTGTCTTGCACAGCATGAGTAGCGAATCTCGCAAGATCACGATTGAACGGCGCGGCTGCTTCAAAAAATAGCCAATGGCCAGCGCCCTGATAAGTCACAACTTCTGATTCAGGGAACCGAGCTTTGATTGCCATTGCTGCACTTTTGGCCGACGAGAAAGCGTCTTTCTCTCCTAGCGCAAAGAAGAGAGGCAACTGGAGACTTGGGATAAGATCCTCATTGTTTTTGTAGATCGACCCATCTGGCAGAAGTTTTGCCCCATCATTTGCTTGGCGCGCATAGGGCGGATACATCAAGTTTGTTGCACTTACTTTTGATTTGATATCTTCAGGCAATGGGGACGCGGTTAGGAACGCTGTAAATTCTGTTGACCCTTCAATGTTTTGGGCAAGATCTGGCGCCTTCAATTTCTCAGAAGCCATCGGTATTCGTGGATTAACGTCAGCATTGGGGTAAAGCCCACTGCGCGCAGCCGCGAATAAAAGCCCGGATAATTTCTCAGTTCCACGACAGCGAACATAATCCATGCCGATTGTCCCGCCGTAGGACCACACAACCATCACCGGGCGCGTTAGACCAGTCGCAGCAATAACTGCCGCAACATCGTCGGCCCAAATACAAGCTTGGTTGTACGACTCTTTCTTCCACGGCTTTCCAGACCCGCCATGACCCCGCAGATCAAAAGCAACCAGGTGAAAGGTCAACGCAAGATCAGAGTAAAACTGACGATCCCAACTCGCGTGGCTCTGGCCAACGCCGTGTATAAATAGAATGCCAATTCCGTCAGCCGGGCCGGTCTCGACGACGTTCAGTGGAACGCCGTCCGGCGCCATAATAGTGCGATAAGATATCTTTGCTGGCTCTGCGCTGTACGCAGTGAACGCAGCACCTGTGCACGCCAACAGATACAAAAAAAGAGAACGCCTATTCGGCATCTCGCGCAATCCTAAATCCAAAGTGATGTCCGGCCTTGGACTCAGGGTCTCGACCCCGAAATGTTGGGCGATGGCGGTCTTGGCGGGTATACCAACTCCCGCCACGCACGGCGCGTAAATCGCATGTGCCACTCACTTCAAATGCTGAACCATCCACGGGGGCTGCCGGGTAAAGTTTTGCCGAGCAGTCTTCGATCCATTCCCAAACATTGCCCAGCATATCGTAAAGGCCAAAGGCGTTGGGTTTATATGATCCTACAGGGGCAATCATGCCATGCCCATCATGACAGGCAAGCGGCTCCCAATTCAGTTGAGGCCCAGGTGGCACCGCTGCTTGGCTATCAAGATCGTATGTATTTTCAAATTCACAGGCCCTGAGATCATCGCCGCCCCAGGGCCATTTTAATTGACTGCCGGCTTTGGCCGCGTACTCCCACTCAGCTTCAGTCAGCAGGCGATATTTATTCTGAGTCACCTTTGAAAGCCAAGCTGCATAAGCTTTTGCATCGGTCCAGCTCACACAAACCACTGGTGCACGATTTGCAGGTTTTTTGCCAAACAATGGGCCGCGAAAAGTGATGTCGCTGGTCACAGCTTGGTCCATGCCAACGCCGCATCGGTTGGCGGGTTTGTAGCCTGTTGCGTCTATAAAAGCTGCGAACTCAGCGTTTGTGACTTCATACCGTCCAGCAGCAAAATGATATGCGATTGTGACCGTTCGTTCTGGCCCCTCAGGGCGAGCTTCACCGCCGCGCATTTGGTTGATTGTGTTTGACCCCATTGTGAATGTACCCGGAGGCACCACGACAACCTCTGGGCATGTCGCGCAGTCCTTGATGATCTGGCCGGGGATCTTCGACTCATTCGCTACCGCTTCAATACTGAACGCTGATACAGCCACGAGAAAATAGATGCTAAGCGCACCGCCCAAACAATTCATGCCAAAGCTCTCCGTTAGATCCCATGATCCAAATGATCAAAGGCGGGCCAATACTTCCAGCGCCGTCCGCTCGCCCGCCTCCATCGCCGCCTCCATACCCCGATTGGCGAGCGACGCATGCTCGCCAGCAAAATGGATTCGGCCAGCCGGTTTAACAAGTTCAGGCAGGAATTCGTGAACTTGGCCTGGCTGCCACTCAGCCCACGTACCGCGCGCATAGGGATCTTTGGCCCAAGACTTAAATCCTGCAACCTCAAGCAAGTCTTTGGCCGCTGGGCGAAGCTTTTCGTAAGCGGAGATCACTAATGCT
>JANLSL010000213.1:0-2305 GCA_031362385.1 Alphaproteobacteria bacterium
CGTGCAAAGGCTGTGGCACTCTGGCCATTAAAATCAAAACTTGGAGCAGCGATGGCAGTGCCAGTTTTAATATGAAAAGCGGCAACTTGCCCGGCATCGTCAACTGAAACTGAAAGTGTACGGTACTCGTCGACCGCATCCATCAACGTTTTATGGGTGCCTTGCGCGAGGGTGACTTGCGACTGGCTTTCAAGTGTCGCAGGCGTGAAAAGCGGCACGACAACTTGGGCCAGGAAAATCATGATTCCGAAGACGGCCAGAATAACCGCCATCCCACCCACGCGAATCACCCCATCGGCAACTTTATCAGCAATAATGACTGACCTAGCAGTCTTCATGGAGCGGCGCTGGCGCGGCACCGCAGCAGATGATGCTGGTGAGGTTGCTTCGGCTGTCACGTCGTTAACCCTTGTCGATCGGCTGGCATCACACAATGTCTATCGCTGGCAGGCGCATCATAGTCGAAAAAGAAGCGGCACCGGGGCGAAAGTACTCCGGTGCCGCCGTTTTAAATCAATGGCTTAGTCTTAGTTCACGCCAAGCACTTTGGCATCTTCCAAGGCAACTGCCGCAGGAAGGGGATAATACCCATCTTTCACGGTGATTTGCTGACCCTGCTTGGAGAGCACGAATTTGACAAACTCAGCGCGCGTTGGCTCAAGCGGGCGGCCGGGGTTCTTGTTCACATAAACATACAAGAACCGCGTGATCGGGTAATTGCCCGCATAAGCTTCTTCTTGTGATGGATGATGGCAGGCATCGCCGTCTTTGCCCGACACATCAACCGCCTTCACATCAGCCGTGCGATAGCCAATGCCCGAATAACCAATGGCACCTTTATCAGAAGCAACGCCCTGAACCACGGCCGACGAACCGGCCTGTTCTTTGACGCTGTCTTTATAGTCGCCATCAGCCAAGGCAACTTCTTTGAAGTAACCATAGGTACCCGAGGCCGAGTTACGGCCATAGGTCGAAATTGGCAATGCAGCCCATTCGCCCTTCGCGCCCACTTCGCCCCAGGTCTTGATCTCAGACTTCAGGCCACGCTTGCGGGTCTTGGAGAAAATCGCATCAATTTGCGCCAAGCTCAGACAGGTGATCGGGTTGTCCTTGTGGATGTAAACCGCAAGTGCATCCACCGCGACGCGCATGGCGGTGGGCTTATAGCCGTATTTTTTCTCGAAATCGTCCAACTCACCGGCGCGCATCACGCGCGACATGGGGCCAAACTGGGCAGTACCTGCAATCAAAGCTGGTGGGGCCGTGCCCGACCCCTTGCCTTCGATTTCGATTTTTACGTTCGGGTATTCCTTGCCGTAACCTTCGGCCCACAGGGTCATGAGGTTGTTCAAGGTGTCCGAGCCGATGGACTTAATGCTGCCCTCAACGCCGGAGACTTTTTTGTAGTCTTTCAGGCCGGGGTCCACGTCGGCTGCGCGTGATTGGCTAATTAAGGCGGTGGTCGTCAGCAAGGCGCCAATGAAAAGTGCGCCGGTCGCTTTCCTCAACATTTTCGATCTCCCGAGTGAGAAATGGTTCATGAACATCCGGCTTTAGCCGGGTTTGTTCCTTGCGCATTATTCCTATCGGGGGAGCCCAAACCTTTTGTGACGGATATATGAAGGTTTTGTTTCAACCGGTGTGGATAACACCGGGATAATGGAAATTATCATTTCCAATCAATAGCTTAGAATCAGCCTCGGAGCGCCTTGATGTTGGCAGCGTAATCTTTTGTGCCAAAAACGGCGGTGCCTGCCACTAAAACATTGGCACCGGCCTTGATGCATTCTTTGGCGGTGTCAGGCGTGACACCACCATCTACTTCCAGCTCAATCGGCCGGGCGCCAATCATGCTTTTGAGCTGAGCGATTTTTTCCAATTGGCTGCGAATGAACGACTGACCGCCAAAGCCAGGGTTGACCGTCATTACCAATATGAGATCGACCTTATCTATAACATGGGCAAGTGCTGAAGCTGGTGTGGATGGATTAAGCGAGACCCCAGCTTTTTTGCCCAGCGACCTAATCACCTGGAGCGAGCGATCAAGGTGCGGGCCAGCCTCGGCATGGACCGTAATAATGTCCGAACCAGCATCGGCAAAAGCCGCAATGTAGGGGTCGACGGGCGCAATCATCAGATGCACATCGAATATCTTCTTTGTGTGCGGGCGCAGCGCCTTCACGATCGACGGGCCGATGGTGATGTTAGGCACAAAATGGCCATCCATCACATCAACGTGGATGTAATCGGCCCCGGCCGCATCAATAGCGCGCACCTCTTCGCCGAGGTTGGCGAAATCGGCCGA
>JANLSL010000256.1:0-1535 GCA_031362385.1 Alphaproteobacteria bacterium
CATCACCACATCACCGTCCGTCAGCGCTGGTACTTTGCCCGCCGGATTGATCGATAAAAACTCTGGCGTCTTGGTATCGCCCTTCAAATAGTCAGCGGGCACATGCTTGTAAGTAACGCCAAGCTCTTCCAACGCCCACAAATTGCGCGACGTGCGCGAAGCAGCTTTGCCATAGAGCGTAATCATGTGCGGTTTTCCTTCCGGGTTTTGTAGCGCGGGCGTTCAACCTTATCGACCGGTGCTGCAATTCCCCAGTCACGCCCCCACTGCAAGCCTGCCAGTGTTGTATTGCGCGGGGTGTACTCAGCGCCGATCCAACCGTCGTAACCATGCGCATCGAGGAGGTCGAACAGGTAGCCCCAGTTCAACTCACCCAACGTATCGGGCTCGTCGCGGTTGGGCACGCCCGCTACTTGAATGTGCCCGATAATATCCATGTTGTTTTCAATGAACGCCGTAATGCCACCCTCAAGCGTTTGGGCATGAAAAATATCATACTGGAGCTTGACGTTCTTGTGGCCCACCGCGCGCACGATGGTGGCTGCTTGGCTGGGCGTTTGAGTCATGTAGTTCTCGATGTTGATATTTTCCACCAACACCCGAATGCCCTCAGCTGAAAAATGCTTGGCGGCGTATTCCATGTTTTTGACCAGCACATCAATCGCATCCAACTGGTCATCCTCAGGCACCACGCCTGTCAGCACATGCACCTGCTTGCATTCGGTGTACTCGGCATATTGTAACACGGTGTCTAAACTGGCTTTGAACTCATCGGTGCGCCCCTTCAGTGCAGCCAGACCGCGATCACCGGCTGCAAAGTCGCCCGGCGGGGCATTGAACAGCACTAATGGCTTATTGGACATCGCCACCACGTCGCCGAATGCGCCTGCATTCATCTCATAGGGGAACATGCACTCGGTGCCTGCAAAGCCGCACTTGGCGGCCAGCGCAAAGCGCTCGGCAAATGGCACTTCGGTGAATAACAGGGAAACGTTGGCAGCGATTTGGGGCATGATGGGGGTGGATATAGCCCCGATCAGCGCGCCCGTCACCCCTTCAAAACGCCGCGCGTCCGCCCTATTAAACCCTGTTTTATTTGCCCAAATGCTGGGCCAGGAAGCCTTCCAGTTCTTTCAACATTTCGGTGCGGGTTTTGGCCGTTGAGAGCCAGTGGTCCTCGCCCTCGAGTTTCACCAGCCGGACTGATTTACCAGCCGCCTTTAGCGCATCGCGCATCACTTCACTTTGTTCGAAGGGCACCACCGTATCGTCCTTGCCATGAATCAGCAGCACGTCGGCGGTTACCTTGCTAGCCGCCTTGGCGGGCGAGCGCGCTACTAATAATTTATCATCCGAGGCAGTGATGCCCAACGACTTAGTCCAGTACTCCACTGTTGAACTCTCAGAACCATAGCGGTTGCGCTCCCACCCTAAAAACCGCGACAGATCAGACACCCCCGCCACCGATACCGCGCATTTATAAAGCTCCGGCGTAAAAGCCGCACCGGCCAGTGTGGAATATCCGCCGTAACTGC
>JANLSL010000285.1:0-5086 GCA_031362385.1 Alphaproteobacteria bacterium
CGCCTGAGCTTTATCGGAATCAAGCGGCTCGCTCTCACTATTTGTTGGAGCATCGCTTTTGCCGAAAACCGGAAGGCCACCTTTCGGCGCGATGCTCTAACTAAGCCGAAGCTCGGTTTTGCGACGTAACGTCTTTAAACAAGTTCAGTTGCCACTCTAATTCGGCTTGAGTGGCATCAAACCAGCCATCTCTCTTCGACCTGATAATTTGATCAGGCATGACGCGCGCAATCTTGAATTGCAAGGTTTCAGCTTGGGTTGCGCTAAAATCACCCGCCCACGCCACGGCCAGCATGCCCTTGGCGCTAGCCGAGCGCACCACTTCAGCAATGGCCTCAACCGGGATCGAAGCCTTCACCGCGAGTGCAGCAACCGACATCGGCGACAGCCCATCTTTCACAAACTTCATAATCGCGTCATTGCTGAGCTTACCAGCTTCAGCAAGGCCCTGAGCGCGCGACACCGCTTGGCTCAACGCCTTGGGATCAAGCGCCAATGAGAGCGGATCAGAAACCAGTTTGGGGCCGCCTTCTTCGCGTTGCAATTTCTGGCGAACAATTTGCCCCAAAGCGGCTTTGGTGGCTGCGTCGATATCGGATCGTGCCGCAAGTTTTTCCAGCAGTGAGTCGGCCACAAAATTTGCAATGCGTAGCGCAGCCCGCGAGGGCAACTGCCGACGATTAACCAACGGCTCATGCCAGGTTGGGAAAACCGGTGCTGCGTCAATGATAGCATCCAACGTCGCCTCACGGATTTGCGCACTTTGATTGTTCAATAGTGCCGTAATCGCGGTGACATCAGCAGTGCCAACAATTGCGCTTGAGACCTCTTCGCCGACATTGATGCGTTCCGAGATTGCGACCAAAGAGGCAGTCAACGGACTGCTATTGATAATATCGATCAGGTCTTCGTCGGTGAGAACCGGCGAGAATTGAAGCACCGGGCCAGCCACCGCCGTCTCGGGGTCACGCGCGAGTTGGCTAATAATATCGTGCGGGGCGTCTGAGACACATTTCAAAGATTCAGATAATACGCGCCTGACGCGAGGCAATTGATCGCGCACCAACAACATCAATACCTGGTGCACCGTACGCCACGTCCTGTCGGTATCGCTGCGATCAAAGCCAGGCACCGCGCGGCCAATGCGTTCGGCCAAGTCAGCGCGAACGTCATCATTGTCATCAGCTGCCAGCATTAACGCAGCTTTATCTGGCGTTGCGACATTGGCCGCAATCAGACGCCGCACTGAGGCGTCGGAGTCGCGCGCGAGAAAGAATAAAATCTCAGGTTCGAGGTCAGCGCGGCTGGCCAGGGCGTAACGCACCTCGACTTCGGGGTGGTCTAACAGATCGCGCGCCTGCTCGTAGGTGACCTTGTGACCGGGCAAACCCAGCAAGTGAATCAAACGCTCCTTGGCCGGGCTCATGATGGCGCCGCCGGATCAGCGACAACAAAGGAACCCTTACCGCCACGTTTGGCCTGATACATGGCGGCATCGGCGCGCGCCATGAGGGGGTCAACGCCCTCAGTGGTATGGGGCAGCCAAGCTGCAATACCAATCGACATCCCAACAATGCGCGTCGGTGAACCAGAAAGCGGGGCGAGTTCTTTGGCGCGCTCAAGAATTTGTCGCCCGCGCATTTCGCCTGCCGCTTGATCAGCGCCCACGAGCCAAATAGCAAACTCATCACCTCCGAGACGCGCGACAACGTCAGTGGGGCGTGTGCTCTGCAACAAAATATCGCGCACTTTCACCAGCAGCTCATCACCAGCTTGATGGCCGCGCATATCGTTGACCGCCTTGAAGTTATCAAGATCGACGTACATGAGTGTCGAGGGGCCGGTATCAGGGCGCAATCGTTTAAGATGGCGCGTCAACGCATCTAGGAATGCGCCACGATTGAGTAAGCCGGTCAGCGCATCGGTGCGCGAGATTTTAAGAATATTCTCGTGATGTGATAATTGCTCGATCGTCACACCAACTTGGTTGGCAATGTCAGCGATCAGCAGCCGATCATCATCGGCCCAGGGCCCGCGGCCAATTTCGCGCCACAAGACAACAACACCATTGTTAGCCCCTTGAAACCGCGCCGGTGCTGCCAGCACCTGCCATGAGTCACGCAAGATCTCTGCCGCACCAGTGCCGCCCGAGAATAGCGCTAGAATGTCAGCTGGGTTCGGCGCCTGACCTTCGCCGTAACGTGCCGCTAGCTGGAAATCGGTACCGCCCTCAAGCAGGTTGGGATTTGAAACTTCTGTGGCACGAAAAATTTGGCTGTGATCAGCACCAAGCCCTTTGGCCAGCACTTCGGCTGCCAGCGTCAACATGGCTTCGGGGTTCACCTCATCGCGAAACGCACGCACAATGCGTGTCAATACGCGCTCACGATTATTGACCCGCACCAGTGCTGCTTCACGTTCGCGTAATTCTGAGATGTCGCGGCATACCCCGCGCGCACCGCGCCACACGCCCTGCACGTCAATCAGCGGTAAGGCACTCACAACCATGCATGCGGTTTGGCCGTCGTGCCGGCGCAACCATACTTCCTGATGCTCTAATCGTTCGTGTGTCAGAAAAGGATTTGCAAGGGCCGATTCAGGGGCAACAAGATGTTCAGGTGACGTTTGCAACAATTCATCTGCGCTATAGCCCAACGCACCATGTGGTGTGACATACGCAAATTGAGACTCTGCATCCGTCTCCCAAGTGAAGTCGCTGGAAATCTCGACAAAATCGCGGTACCTGCGCCGGCTATCTACCAGCGCACGACGCAACGAGTAGTCGAGCGTCAGATCGCGCATAAAACAAAATGCCGAACTCCGGCCATCAACCATAATGAACGTGGCTTGCAAATGCTGAACAGCCGCCGCCTCGCCCACGTCGATCAAGTCGACAATGGCGCGGTCTTCAGTCATGGCGCGCACGGCTAATTGGGAAATCTTGCTGGTATCGTAAGGATTCAGTCTGGATTGAAGAGTGGTGGCCAATGGATTGAGCGCAACAATTGTCCCCTCAAGGCTGATCTCGAACACCGCTTCTTCATGCCGCTGCAAAGCTGCCCGCGACAGTGGCAGGGCAGAATTGACGCTTGCTGCGTCAGCGGGACTCACGGCCTGGATCATGACTATTTCTTAGTTGTTCCAAGGTCTTAGGTATGACTCGAAAGCGGTTTTGAGTCAAAAGGGGTCTTGACCCGCTCCGCACCATGGGTTTCGCTGTAACGTTGACACACAGGCCCCGCCCGCTATCTTGCGCCAACTTTCATGTACACCCTGAGAAAATAAGAAAATATCATGGATATCAATAACTTAGAAAAGACCATTGAGTCGGCTTGGGATGCCCGCGAGAGCATCAGCGCAACAACGCAAGGCGAGTACCGCAATGCGGTGGCGGCGGCACTGGGCATGCTCGACGCCGGTAACGCCCGAGTCGCAGAAAAGCGCGCAGGCGGCTGGGTGGTCAATCAGTGGCTGAAAAAAGCCGTGCTGTTGTCGTTTCGCTTGAACGACATGGGTGCTATTGCCGGCGGGCCTGGCGGCGCAACATGGTGGGATAAAGTTCCCTCGAAGTTTGATGGATGGTCGGCAGCGCAGTTCAAACAAGCGGGCTTTCGTGCCGTGCCGGGCAGCATTGTGCGCCGGTCAGCTTTTATTGCGCCGGGCGTGGTGTTATTGCCCAGCTTCGTCAATCTTGGTGCTTACGTCGACACCGGCTCCATGATCGATACCTGGGCCACAGTGGGAAGTTGCGCACAAATCGGAAAAAACGTGCACATCTCGGGCGGCGCTGGCATCGGTGGTGTGCTCGAGCCTTTGCAAGCTGGCCCAGTCATTATTGAGGACAATTGTTTTATTGGCGCGCGCTCGGAAGTGGCTGAGGGTGTCATCATTGAAGAAGGCGCTGTGTTATCGATGGGCGTTTTCATTGGTGCATCCACCAAAATCATCGACCGTGCATCAGGTGAGATTTTCATGGGCCGGGTTCCGTCGCATTCAGTGGTGGTTCCGGGTACGCTCCCAGGCAAGCCCCTACCCGATGGCTCACCAGGGCCAGGGTTAGCATGTGCTGTGATTGTGAAGCGCGTGGACGCCAAGACCCGCGCTAAGGTTTCCATCAACGAACTGTTGCGCGATTGAGCGACGTAAACCTCTCCCAGCCACTTGAGCTTGCACGCGCGCTCATCCGTCGCCCCAGCATCACGCCGAAGGACGAAGGCGCGCTTGATGTGTTGCAAGCAGCACTCAGTAAACTTGGTTTTACATGCCATCGCCTCAAGTTTGCTGATGAGGGAGCGCCAGAGATTGACAACCTCTACGCACGGCGAGGCACTGCTGCACCACATTTCTGTTTTGCCGGACACACCGATGTAGTTCCGGTTGGTGTTGGCTGGACGGCTGAGCCCTTCAATGCCGATGTTATTGATGGCTATCTTTACGGGCGTGGCGCGACCGATATGAAAAGCGCCATTGCTGCTTTTGTTGCAGCAACTGCGCAATTGATTGACAAAAAAACACCCCCGAAGGGCTCGATCAGCTTTTTAATCACCGGCGATGAAGAAGGTGATGCCATCAACGGAACAAAGAAAGTTCTCGAATGGCTGAAGGCACGCGGTGAGAAAATTGATGTATGTGTGGTGGGCGAACCTACCAGCCAAACCACGCTTGGTGACATGGCCAAAATTGGGCGACGCGGCAGCCTTACCGCCAAGCTTGTTGTTTATGGAACGCAAGGGCACTCCGCCTATCCACATTTGGCTGACAACCCTATTCCGCGCCTGATGACCATGCTGGGGGCTTTAATTGCTCAGCCGCTGGATCAGGGCTCAGCCCATTTCCAGGCATCGACGTTGGCCATCACCACAGTGGACGTTGGCAATGCAGCAACCAATGTGATTCCGGGCTCAGCGCGGGCAGGATTTAACATTCGCTTTAACGACCATCACACCGGCGCAAAACTGAAGGCGTGGTTGAAGGCCACACTCGATACGGCGGCCAACGGTGCGCAATATGAGTTAAGTGTGCGGATTTCAGGCGAGTCATTCATCACCCCGCCCGGTGCATTAAGCGCGCTGGTCACAGATGCGGT
>JANLSL010000335.1:0-1827 GCA_031362385.1 Alphaproteobacteria bacterium
TTTGCAGTGTACCGCCGGGTGGAACGGGAAATACCGGCTCAGGTCCATACGCAAAGTTGTAAATGCCAAAGTTGATACGGCCCAAGTTCAGCGGCGGAACAGTAATGGCAATCGCGCGCGTGCGCCGGTTACGCACAGCGGCGGACAGTGTGTTGGTCACGCTTCCGATCACGAATTGTTTGGCCAGCACAACTTCGCTCGACAATGATTTGCTATGCTGGTCGTTAGTGCGATTGAAGGTGACGTCAGCAAATGTGTCGGGCCGGATTGTCAGCAGCGCAAAATCTGCCGGTGAGCGCCTATGGTCGGCATAAAACGTGCTGGCATTGATGGACCAACCGCCGCTGTACTGCGCCTCCACCAAGGCACCGCCATTAATGGTCATGCGTTCTAAGTTAGTCCACGGTGGGCCAAAGTTTCGGTAGTCAAGCTTTGGCGGCAGGGCTGCAACCGAACTAAGTGCGCCTTGCTCGCCGCGATAATCGGAATATTCGGCGGATACAAAACTGCGCACCCGCACATTATCAGCCGGGCGCCATTGCGGCACCACGCCGATATTGTTGACGTTGTAATTGACTTCGTTGGGGTACTCGACCGGCGTGGTCCAGAAGGTGCCTCCGGCTAGTCCAAACTTTCCGTCTTGGCTGGCGAATGAAAAATTTGTCTCAATGACAGTCTGGCCCAACTCGCGCACACTGGCGGTACCCGACATTGTGCGATCGCCAGGTTTGGACGACTTCAGCCGATAATCAACCACCCCTGAGGGTGACGGATATGCAAGCCGCGCGGCGTTCACGCCTGCCTTGACGCTTAAGCCTGCCAAAATGGTATCGGGCAAGGTGTAGTCGCGGACAAAGTAGGCACCTTCAATACGATAGGCGCCAGTGTTGGCTAAACTAAACCCACGCACTTGGCCTTCGTTGTAAATGCCAGCGGTTTCAACACCAACGCGCTCGCCAAAGGCATCACGCGCATTCAAGATGGCGTTATCAGAGTCCGCAGCAATCGCAGGCAGTTCAATACTCGCTGCAAAAGCACAGCTTGTGTGCAAAAGCGCACGGCGGATAAAAATAAAACTCAACCAGCCCCCTAAGGCTATGCACTAGCGATCTAAAAACCCACGCAAGGCTGCGACAATCGCGGTGGGATCAACAAAGTAAGCGCCGTCGGTGTACTGGGGCAAATCAGCCAGCATGACGTTCTTGAACAGCGGTTGGCTATCAAGGGTGGGCTGGCGCAAGCCGTCGCCCAGGGCCAAGAGCAAAACCGGTTGAGTGACAAGAGGTAATCTTTCTTTTGCGCGGGCGGCATAGGTGAAGGCGGCCTCATGCACGAATTCACGTTTGGTCAGTGGGCGCAGACTATCCGCAAGTGCGCGGCCCCAATCCGCATCGGGGATGCCACGTTCCAGCGCGCTCTTGCGCAACACTGGCAGGGTTGCCACGAACCACTCGAAGAATTCTGCCGATGTTTTATAAGTTGGCAAACTCGCAATGGCTTTTTTCCATCGTTCTTCTGAAACCACATAAACGCCACTCAGTGCAGCATGGCGCACCATGCGCGGCTCAAGGATGGCAATCTCAGCCGCGATCAACGATCCAGAATGAAAGCCGACAACATCAACCGGGCGGGCAGGGCCAAAACCCATGCGATGTAATCCCTCGGCAATGGCAGCGGCATAGTTTTCAATCGTTGGTGCAACATCAGGACCATCCGAGCCGCCGACGCCGGGTGTGTCGATCGCAATCACGACACGGTCCTGGGCCATCGTCTGAAAAAAGCCCGGCGACTCAAGAGCCGAATTAACAGTTTGATGAATCATCACCA
>JANLSL010000352.1:0-3083 GCA_031362385.1 Alphaproteobacteria bacterium
CGCCCCTTGCGGATTAGCGCGCGCCATGGCCAGTTCCCACGTGGGACAGGTCAAGATGCCATTGCCCGCAGCAACCTTCAGATCAAGTACAACACGGCTGACACCGGCCATGGATTCAGCGCAGACATATTCATAGTGGTCGGTCTCGCCCTTTACGGCACAGCCCAGTGCTACAAAACCATCATACGCTTTACCCGATTCCCCCCGCCCCGCCGAAAACGCAAACATGGCAGCGGCAGAAATTTCAAGAATACCAGGCACCGTCAGCAGTTCATGGGTGGCATTGGCTTTTGCTAACGCGGATTTGGCACCGGCCAGCAATTGATCGGCGTTCTCGTCGTAGAACCGTGCTTCAATGATTAGGATGTGAGGGCTGGAGGCCATTTAATTCAGGTCATCTTAATCTTGCGTTGCTCGATAATTTTCAAGCCATAGCCATCAAGGCCAATCACGTTCTTGGATGTATTGGTCAGCAAGATCATGTTCTTCACGCCCAGGTCCACCAGCACTTGCGCACCAACGCCGTAATCCACCAGCCGCGCCTGACCATCCTCGCCCGCGGCTTTGGCTTTAACGCGCTCCGATAGTCGCGTATTGGGTTGGTCACGCAACACCACCACAACCCCGCGCCCAAAGCTCGTGATCATATCCATGGCTTTGTGAAGCTCGCCTGTTTTAGAACTGGTGGCATCCCAGAATAAGTCATTCAGTATATTCACTTGGTGCATGCGCACCATCACAGGCTCAGCGCCATCCACATTACCCTTCACCAAGGCCACGTGTTCAGTGCCAGAAATGTTGTCAACGTAAATGCGCAAGCGCCATTCGCCGCCGAACTTCGATGTGAATGGAGCTTCGGTTTCAACCCGCACCAAACGCTCTTTGCGACGGCGATAAGCGATCAGGTCGGCAATCGTGGCGATTTTGATGTTGTGAAGTTGCGCAAATTGCACCAGATCAGGCATGCGCGACATTGAACCATCATCGTTCATGATCTCGCAGATTACGCCCGCTGGAATCAAACCCGCCAACCGCGAGATATCAACCGCTGCTTCCGTGTGGCCCGCGCGCACCAGCACGCCACCATCGCGCGCCATCAGCGGGAACACATGGCCGGGCGTGGCTAAGTTGTCGCGCGTGCTGGCAGGGTCAATGGCCACCGAAATGGTTCGCGCCCGGTCGGCCGCAGAAATGCCAGTGGTCACGCCCTCTTTGGCTTCGATGCTGAGGGTGAAGGCTGTGCCATGACGGGTTTGGTTGTGCGAGGTCATCAGCGGGAGGCGCAATTCCTCGCAGCGCTTGGTGGTCATCGATAAGCAAATCAAGCCACGACCATGCTTAGCCATGAAGTTGACAACCGCTGGCGTGGCCATTTGCGCCGGGATGACAAGATCACCCTCGTTCTCACGGCCCTCGTCATCGACAAGAATGAACATCTTGCCGTTGCGGGCATCATCAATAATTTCGTCGATCGACGACAGGTACTCAGCGTAGGTCACGACTTTATCCATGGGCGTGTACAGGGGTGCTGCCCTCCATCAGGCGCGCAACATAGCGCGCGAGCAGGTCGATTTCCATGTTTAGGCTATCCCCAGATTTCAGCTTCCCAAACGTCGTTTGAGCCTGGGTGTGGGGGATAATGTTCACGCCAAATGTCTTTGTGCCAACTTCGTTAACCGTCAGCGATACGCCGTCGAGTGTCACCGAGCCTTTGGGTGCCACAAACTTCATCAGCGTTGATGGCGGTTTCAAGCTATAGCGCTTCGATCCGCCATCATCATTTATCGCAATAACATCGACAACCCCGTCCACATGGCCCGAGACAATATGCCCACCCAATTCATCACCCGCTTTCAGTGCCCGCTCCAAATTGACGGGTGTGCCGACAACCCATGCGCCTAAGGTTGTTTTGGAAAGTGTCTCGCCCGACACATCGACGGCAAACCAATCGGGTCCCTTTTCCATGACCGTCAAACAACATCCATTGCAGGCTATTGAAGCACCCAGGGCAATCTCGGCCATGGCGTAGCGCGTTGTCACACGAAAGCGGCGATCAGGCGCTCCTGCGATGGGTGACGCGACTTGGTTGACGTGGCCAAGATCAGTAATGATACCGGTAAACATAAGACCTGTGGTCAATGCGTTAAGGGCTTAGAATTTCGAGGATATCATCGCCCAAATGCAGAGTTTGCTGACGCTTGAAATGGGGCGCATCCGCCAATCGGTCAAGCCCTAATACCGCAACCGTGGGCTTTGCATCCCCACCCAGCACTTGGGCACCCCGGAACCAGTAAATTTCATCGATCAAGCCCATTTTCAAAAACGCCGCCGCCACTTGGCCCCCGCCCTCAATCAGGACACGGGTGATTCCCCTAGCCGCAAGGTCAGCGGCAACCGCGGTGATGAACTCTGACCCCTCACCGCCTTGCATAGGCTCGGCACCCTCTCCCCTGATCAGGGGAGAGGGGTTCAAGGTGATGACATTCACGCCTGTAGCAATCAGCGCCGCATCAGCTTTTTGCAGCGTGTAAATCAGCGTCGGTATTGTTTTTGCCGTCTGAGCGATTTTTCGATCAACTGTGGTTCGTAACCGCCGATCCAAAACAATGCGCACCTTGGGCCTGCCCGCGTATCCATCAAGGCGGCACGTGAGCGCTGGGTCATCCTGCAGAACGGTTTGTGAGCCCACCAAAATAGCGTCGAATTGCGCGCGCAACGACTGCACCGCATGGCGTGACTGTTGACCCGTAATCCATTTACTTTCGCCCGACGCCAAAGCAATGCGGCCATCCAGGCTGGTGGCAGTTTTTAATGCAAACAGCGGGCGCTGCTTTGTGACACGGCTAAAAAAGCCTGCATTCAATTTATCGGCTGCGGCTTTTCCGACCCCCTCGACAACTTCAATGCCAGCCGCGCGCAGCTTTGCCAGTCCCTGCCCCGACACGCGCGGGTCGGGATCAACCGTAGCCGCCACAACGCGTGCAATACCTGCCGCGATCAGCGCCTCAGCACACGGCGGCGTTTTGCCATGATGACTGCACGGTTCAAGCGACACGTATGCAGTGGCACCCTTTGCTGCGCTG
>JANLSL010000362.1:0-3356 GCA_031362385.1 Alphaproteobacteria bacterium
CGATGACAAACTTTAAAAATTTCCTGATTGCATCAGCCGCGATTGTTGCGATGACAACGACAAGCGCTTGGGCCGAAACCGATGCCGAGTTAATTGTTCGCGCGCGCGGTATTCATGACCGCGTGATTGCAGTGGATACCCACGTCGACATTCCTCCGAACTACGGCAGCGACGCCTACGACCCCATGAAGCCCGGCCCGCGTGGCCAGCAAGTGCATTTGCCGACACAAGTGGAAGGCGGGTTGGACGCGACGTTCTTGATTGTGTTTGTTGGCCAGGGCGAATTAACAACCGCAGGTTATGCCAAAGCACTGTCGGACGCGTTCATAAAATTTAGTGCGATCCACAAAGTCACCGAGCAAATGTACCCCGACAAATGGGCGTTGGCGTATACCGCTGCCGATGTGCGACGCATTACGGCGGCAGGCAAAAAAGTGGCGCTGATTGGGATTGAAAATGGTTACCCAATGGGTACCGAGTTGGGTTTGCTCGATGTGTTTTACGATTACGGTGCGCGCTACTTCGGGCACACGCACATTGGGCATAATCAGTTGGGCGATTCATCGATCCCAGAAAAGCGCCTAGGTAACACCGAAACAATGCATGGTGGATTGTCGGCTTTAGGCAAAGAGGCCGTGAAGCGCTGCAACGAGCTGGGCATCATGAGCGATGTCTCACACGCCGGTAAAAAAACAGCGCTGGATATTATCGCAACATCAAAAGCGCCGGTGATAGCTTCGCACTCGGGCGTGAACGGTGTGTTCAAACACCCGCGCAACCTCAGTGACGAAGAGCTGCTGGCCATCAAGAAGAGCAACGGCGTGGCGCAAATGGTCGCGTTCGACACGTACTTGCGCGCCGTGCCCAAAGGCAAGACCGATGCCATGGCCGCGCTGTGGGTCGAGTTTGGCATCAAGGATTTCGGTGATATGGGTAAGCTAACACCTGAGAAAATTGCCGCGTATCGCGCCAAGTCAGACGCCATTGAACTGCAATTCCCAAAGGCTGGAATTAAGGATCTCGCCGACCATATTGACTACACCGTGAAGCTGATCGGCATTGATCACGTCGGCATTGCGTCGGACTTCAACGGCGGCGGCGGTATTTTGGGGTGGAGTGGCGCTGGCGAAACTTTCAACGTCACGCTTGAATTGGTGAAGCGCGGCTATACCGAAGCGCAGATCGAAAAAATCTGGGGCGGTAATTTACTGCGTGTTTTGGCCGACGTCGAAAAATACGCGGCAAAGACCAAGTACAATAAGAAACGCGGGAAGGCTTAGGGTTCTAGTGGAAATCCACAATGCATGTGTTCCAATTGATCGATATAGGATAAAATTTTCATGACGAGGCTGGCTCAGCTCGCCACGTTCGTGCTGTTATTCGGTGTGACCACGACAGCATCGCTCCGTGCACAGAGCTATCCAGAATTACGCGATGGAGACCTCATTTTTCAAACATCGAAAAGTAACCAATCTGCCGCGATTTTAATCGCTAGTTCGAGCCCCTATAGTCACGTTGGAATTATTAAGCACAAAAAGAGAAATGTTTTTGTTGTCGAGGCCTCTAATGTCGTCAAAGAAACAACCTTAGAGTCTTGGATTGAGCGTGGCCTATTTAGAAGATATGCGATCTATCGTTTTACGGGATTAACCTCTGAGAAGGCTCAAGAAATACTGCAAGCTGCGGCCACCTATTACAAAAGGCCATACGACATCTTTTTTTCTTTTGACAACAACTCGATGTATTGCAGCGAGCTAGTCTATGTAGCGTATAAAACTGCAGGACTCCAAACGGGCAAACTTCAGAAAGTGTCCGAGCTACACACGCAAAACTCAATCGTCAAAAAAATCATTGAGCAGCGATGGCAACGCCACCCTAAATGTATGACCAAGGGAATGACGTTCGATCAATGCTATGATCGAGTCTTAAGCGATATATTGGTTACGCCCGCAAGCCTTGCTGAAGACTCACAATTTGAGAAAGTCTACTCAAACTATCCTGGATTTTAACCGACGCCCGCGCTACTTCTCCGCTAAAATCCCGTACAGTTCGGGTCGGCGGTCGCGAAAAAAGCCAAACGCGGCGCGGTTACGACGAATTTCGTCGATATCAAAGCTGGCCGTGAGCACCCCTGTTTCGGTACGCCCAAATTCGGCCACCTTGTCGCCGCGGTGGTTGGCAATAAATGACGAGCCGTAAAAAATCTGGCCGTGTTCATTGCCGATGCGATTGGCTGCAATGACGGGCACAACGTTTGATACCGCATGGCCAATCATCGCCCGCTGCCATAAGTCCTTCGTATCAAGCGCGGGGTTCTCAGGCTCGGAGCCAATCGCGGTGGGGTAAAACAGCAACTCCGCGCCCATCAGCATCATGGCGCGTGCGCATTCGGGGAACCATTGGTCCCAGCAAATGCCCACGCCGACTTTGGCAAACTTCGTGTTCCACACTTTGAATCCAGTGTTGCCGGGTTTGAAGTAGAATTTCTCCTCGTAGCCTGGCCCGTCGGGGATATGGCTTTTCCGATATACGCCTAACACCGCGCCATCGGCGTCGATCATCGCCAGGCTGTTATAATAGTGCTGACCATCACGCTCGAAAATCGAGGCTGGAATTACAACGCCGAGTTTTTTGGCCAGCGCTGTATAGGATTTCACCACCGGATGTTCGGCCACCGGGTAAGCACTATCAAAATGGACTTCGGCTTCTTCGCGACAAAAATAATGCCCCTGCAATAACTCGGTGGGCAGAATAATCTGCGCACCTTTTTTGGCCGCATCGGCAATCATGTCGCCCACGCGCGCGATGTTCTCGGCCATGTCGGTCGAGTAGGCACATTGCAGGGCGGCGACGGTTACGGTGCTCATGGCACTATCTTACACCAAAGGCTGCTGTTGTGTGATGCAATGAAATGAGCCGCCGCCGGTAAGAATGTGAGTGGCGGGAAGCCCGATGGTTTTGCGACGTGGAAACAACTTGGCAATGGCCGCCAGGGCTGCATCATCATTCTTGGTACCATAGACCGGAACCACGACAGTGGTATTGGCGATATAGAAGTTCATAAAGCTGGCAGGAATTGGCTCGCCGTCTTCATCAGGCACCAAACCTGGTGATGGGATAGTTTGAACATCAAGCTTGCGCCCATTAACATCGGTCGCAGCTTTCAGGTCAGCGATGATCGCAGTTAATGCATCGCGGTTGGGGTCATCAGAACCAGAGGGCTCCATGCACGCCACCACGCCAGGCGCAATAAAGCGCGCGATGTTATCAATGTGCCCATCGGTGTGGTCGTTCAACAGCCCGTCGCCCAGCCAAATCAATTTCTCAATTCCCAGGCCAGACTTCAAACGCGATTC
>JANLSL010000387.1:0-4173 GCA_031362385.1 Alphaproteobacteria bacterium
GCGCTGCCATAACGCGATGATCCTGATCTGTCATAGGGATTAACTTTGAAGAGTTTACTTCAATAAAATTTCAGTAACCAGAAGCTGAGTGTGGCTTAAACGGTCGGCTATTTGTTGAGGCCGGGATCGAGGGTTGCTATGTGCTGCATAGTTTCGTACCCAAAATGTATTTTTCTTTAGGTATTGGCGTCATTTTTAGTTGGACATTAGTTTAGAATTATTCCAAACTATTACAACTTTGATATCGCTGTCCCCTCTGATGCCTTACGCGAGGCATCGCTCATCCATGGAGTTAAAATGTCGAACCAATCAAGTTGCCCCTTCTCTGGTGGGTCCTCCACGCCCAGCCGCCGCAGCGTTTTGACCGCGACCACTGTGCTTGCTGCAACCGCTGCTGCTGCGGCGACCCAGCCCTTAAGTGCTGCAACTGCGACGACCGGTGGCGGCACGCACGACAATCATGAGTGGTGGCCCAAGCATCTTAATCTCAACATTCTGCATCAACATGCACCGGCCTCGAATCCGATGGACCAAGGTTTTAGGTATGCGGAAAACTTTAAAAAGCTCGACTATGCGGCACTCAAAAAAGATTTGCGCGACCTCATGACTACCTCGCAAGACTGGTGGCCAGCTGACTGGGGTCACTATGGTGGTCTCTTTATTCGCATGGCGTGGCACAGCGCAGGCACTTACCGCACAGGCGATGGACGTGGTGGTGCTGGAACTGGAAACCAACGCTTTGCGCCACTCAATAGTTGGCCAGACAACGGCAACCTCGATAAGGCGCGTCGCTTGCTGTGGCCCATCAAGCAGAAATACGGCAATCAAATATCGTGGGCTGATCTCATGATTCTCACCGGCAACGTTGCGCTGGAATCAATGGGCTTCAAAACTTTTGGTTTCGGTGGTGGCCGCGCCGACATTTGGCAGCCTGAAGAAGATATTTATTGGGGCTCAGAAACAGAGTGGCTCGCAAACAAGCGCTATAGCGGTAACCGTGAATTGGAAAGCCCCTTGGCTGCTGTGCAAATGGGCCTGATTTATGTAAACCCCGAAGGCCCTGACGGCAAACCTGACCCTGTCGCCTCTGGTCGCGACGTTCGTGAAACTTTTGCGCGCATGGGAATGAATGATGAAGAAACCGTCGCATTGGTCGCCGGTGGTCATACCTTCGGCAAAGCGCACGGCGCAGGCGATCCAAAGCTGGTCGGTCCAGAACCAGAAGCCGCACCACTAGAAGAGCAGGGCTTGGGCTGGATCAATAAACTCGGCACTGGCAAGGGTGTGCATACGACAACCAGCGGCATTGAGGGGGCTTGGAAGCCGAACCCCACAAAATGGGACAACGGCTACTTCGAGATGCTGTTTACCTACGAGTGGGAGCTGACCAAGAGCGCCGCAGGCGCGCAGCAGTGGACACCGAAAAGCGTCAGGCCCGAAAGCCTGATTCCCGATGCCCACGACCCATCAAAGAAGCACGCGCCGATGATGACCACAGCGGACCTTTCGCTGCGCTTTGACCCGATTTACGAACCCATTGCGCGCCGCTTTTACAAGAATCCAGAGGCCTTTGCCGATGCTTTCGCGCGGGCGTGGTTCAAGCTGACGCATCGCGATATGGGTCCTAAAGTCCGCTACCTCGGACCCGAAGTGCCCAAAGAGGATTTGATTTGGCAAGATCCGCTCAGCGCTGCCGATCACCCCTTGATCGATGCTAAAGATGTGGCTGATCTTAAATCGAAGATTATGGCAAGCGGCTTGTCGGTGAGTGAACTGGTCTCAACCGCGTGGGCCTCAGCCTCTACTTTCCGTGGCTCTGATAAGCGCGGCGGAGCCAATGGCGCACGCGTACGCCTCGCTCCACAAAAAGACTGGGAAGTAAATCAGCCAGCACAGCTGACCAAAGTACTGGGCAAGCTGGAAGGCATTCAGAAAGACTTTAACAAAGCCGCGCGCGGTGGCAAGAAAGTCTCAATGGCTGATCTCATTGTTTTGGGCGGTTGCGCCGCAGTTGAACAAGCTGCAAAGGCTGCCGGTCAAACAGTAGAGGTGGCCTTTACTCCTGGCCGAACCGACGCTTCGCCGCAGCAAACAGACGCTAAATCCTTTGCGGTGCTTGAACCACAAGCTGATGGTTTCCGTAACTTCCAGAAAAAAACCTACAGCATCCCCGCCGAAGAAATGTTCATAGACAAGGCACATTTACTGAAACTGAGTGCCCCCGAGATGACCGTTCTTGTCGGTGGGTTGCGGGTGCTCAACGCCAATGCAGACAACGCGAAGCACGGCGTGTTCACCAAACGCGTAGGTCAGTTGACCAACGACTTCTTTGTCAACCTGCTGGATATGGGCACGGCCTGGCGGCCCACTTCTGCTGCCGGCGATACTTTCGAAGGGCGCGACCGCAAAACCGGTGAAGTAAAGTGGACCGCAACACGCGTTGATTTGATTTTCGGATCTAACTCGCAACTACGTGCGCTGAGTGAGGTCTACGCTCAGAACGACGCTCAAGTTAAGTTCGTACGTGACTTTGTGGCCGCGTGGAACAAGGTTATGAATCTGGACCGCTTCGACTTGGCTTAATGAGGCATCTTGATCTGGCGCCGGTTATTTTGGCTGGCGCCAGATCTGTTGCCCCTTCCACTTACCCCGTCCGGGCGTATTCGTGATGGAGGCCTGAGAGGAGCATTCGTGCCCGATTTGAATAATAGGCATAAGCAGTGCACTTCCCTGCTATCAGATTATTTACAGGTAATTTTATCTAGCCAACGGGGACTGATTTTAGTCTAACAGGGAACTTAAATTACGGGTCGGGGTTCCGGGATGGGCGAGAGTATTATAAATATACAGATAAACTTTCTAGTTATGACATCGCCCCATGCACCGTAGGCAAACCTTTCGCTTTGTAGCTGGTGCGGGAATGTTAAGCGTTGCAGCTCGGGCGCACGCACGCGCCGAAAACACTGCCGATGTGATCATTATTGGAGCAGGGATTTCAGGCCTCCACGCTGCCTCGTTGCTGCAAGAACAAGGCGCTCATGTGCGCGTTATTGAAGCGCAAGCGAGAGTGGGCGGCCGCCTTCTAAGTTTGCGTCACTTGGAAGGTGCGCCAGAAGCCGGCGGTGACAGCATTCTCGGCGGATATGGCCGCGTCCGCGATACGTGCGCAAAGCTTGGCCTTACGCTCGTGGACTTCGAGCAGCGCCGAGGCGTCGATAGACCAGAAATCGCAATTGGCGGGCACGTTATTCCTCGGGCGAGTTGGAAAGATCACCCACTTAATTTTCTTCCCGACGACCGAAAGCAAGAGTTTCCTGGCCGTCGGACTTTTGAGAAAGTTGTAGATCAAAAAAATCCACTGGCGTCGGCTGGCGATTGGATAGAGCCAGCCAGCGTCAAGTTTGACGAGTCAGTTTATTCGTTTCTCAAGCGCCAGGGTTGGAGCGATGCCGGTATCGAGCAAAACTATGAAACGAATATAGGGCGAGGAACTTCGGCCCATGATTGTTCCATCTTAACTTGGTATTTCCGCCGCGCCTGGGACAAAGTCCAAACTGATATCGAAAGCGTAGCCCTTAAAGTAAGGGGCGGTAATCAATCGCTGCCTGAGGCAATGGCAAAGCGGCTCGGTAGTTCTGTTCTGCTTTCAAAACCAGTTGTTGGCGTTTCAACTAACGCGGCTGGAGTTGAAGTTCATTGCGCAGACGATTCTCTCTACACTGCAAAGTTTCTTATTTCAGCAACGCCAATTGGGCCGTTACGCTCAATCAAGTTCAACCCAGGACTTCCACCAGCAGTTGCCAAAGCAATCGCGTTGATGCCGAGCATGCTGATCACGAAAATTTTTCTCACCCCCAAGAAGCCGTTCTGGGAATCTGACGGCCTTTCCCCCGCAATGTGGACCGACACAATAGCGGGCGAGATAGGTGTGCTGCGCCAAGCCGAGGGCAATGATCGCATTACGGGGCTTGTCGCGCGGGTAAGAGGCTTCCCGACCCAGCAACTCGACACGATGGGTGATAAAGCTGCCGCAGCATTAGTGATCTCCGCTTACGAAAAGCTTCGCCCAGCGGCCAAAGACTTGCTTGAGGTTGCAGGATTTAAGTCTTGGGCCAAAGATCCCTATGCGCGCGGTACGTGGGCTGAGTGGCAGCCAGGCCAAGTTCACGAATT
>JANLSL010000398.1:0-3638 GCA_031362385.1 Alphaproteobacteria bacterium
TCTCTGGCCCCGATGGTGTGCCGGTGCTGATCATGGTCGGCCATCGCCATTTCCCGACGTCCATGCGCGCGGGTTCACCCGACGGGCCGTTCAGCGAAATTCCCACCATCTCAATTGTTGCCGGTGATTTGACGCGCACCCGCGCGTTCTATGCTGGTGTCTTGGGTTTGAAAGCCGTGGCCGACGATGAAACGCCCGAAGCGTATCGCAGTCTGGTCAATGACTTGACTGGTACACCACAAGGGACGCGCATTCATTTCTTGTTGTACGCGGACCCACCGGAAGCCAGCGGAAAAATTCTGTGTGTGCATTTCTTTAATCGCACAGGCAAGCGTTTGGCAGGTCGCATGAAGCCAGGCAATCTCGGCTTCTCAATGCTGACCCACGACACCAAGAATATTGATGCATTACATCAGAAGTTGCGCGTTTATGGTTCGGAGATCGTCACCCCGCCCACCCTCATCACTGAAGATGGCAAGCCCTACAAGATGATGATGGCGAAGGGCCCGAACGAGGAAATGTTCGAATTCACACAGTTTGTGGCTGTGCCCTCAAAAGGGCAGATCGCTCCGGCGGTGAAATCAAAAGCGAAAAAACCAAAACCGACGCTCGCAAAGAAAACTGCCACCAAAAAGCCCGCAGCCAAAAAGCCTACTGTAAAAAAGAAAACGGTGAAGAAGAAAACGGTGAAGAAGAAATCAGCCAATAAGAAATCAGCGAAAAAGAAACGCTAATTTCTACTGGGCGATTGCATCATCGCTGGGCCACGTCGCTGGCCGCGCATCTCAGGGCCTGAGTCTTGGGCGGGTTTTGGGGGGACCCACATCTTGGGCTGCCAAGTTGCCGCACGTGTTTCACCAGCTTTCACGCGCTGTGGTCCCACTGCAGTGGCAATTGCGGTCTCGACGCTTGTATCTAGCGGCGTGAAGCCGATGCGCGCCATCGAGGCGCTAGCGCGATACAGCGCCAACCGCAGCGCTGCTTCATCTAAATTGCGGTGGCTTTCCGGTCCCAACGCATAAATGTGCGCCAGTTTACCGTGGGCTTCGGTCCAGTTGCCATCAGCAGCGCGGATCAGCCACACCAAGCCTTCCATGTACTGACTGGTTTCAGCGCTGGCGGCGGAAGTAATCAAACAATCGCCCAGCGCTGATTGGGCGTTCTCATAACCAGGCCCCAAGTTTGCCACCGGCTCCAATTTCAAAATCGCTTTGGCACAGTCGCCGCGTGTTTTGAAGTCGATACCGTCGGAATAGGCTTTGTTGGCACTTGGCCCAGGGCGGATAAACGCACCGCGCCCGGCGATGTCTTGAATATACATTCCCGCCTCGCGACTGCTCGGCCCGCCGTCTCCACCGCCGCCGCAGGCAGACAAACTCAGCATTGTCGTAAGCACGATGAGCGCAAAAATTGGCCGAACTTCAAAAGGGCGCATATCAAACCTATTCATTCACCAGCAGCAAACTTGGGGAGGGATCATCAAGGTCCCTAGCCCTTCACGCAAGCACAACACAGCCTCATCGTGGCAGAATGAAGGCTAACGGAGGAATAATCACCTGATGATTTGCCTTCCACTCCGGGCGCGCTAATCTAGCGGCTGAGCAGGGGGAAACATGTTGATATATCGCGCCGTACCGATGCAGATCACCTGCCATCCGGTCAACGATTGCGTTGATCGGGCGGCCGCCGCGGCGATGATGGCGCGCTGTCTTGATCGGCTGGCCGTCACCGTGCCGGGATGCCGTATCTCGGCCGGGCCAGATACAAAGCTCGTCGTGCTGCCGGAATACTTTATGACCGGCTTTCCCATGGGCATGGCCATTCCGAAATGGGCGGCGTTGGCTGCGGTCGACATCGACGGACCAGAATACGCAGCCCTCGCCAAAATTGCCGCCGATGCCAAAGTGTATTTGGCCGGTAACGCTTATGTGCGTGACAAGAATTTTCCCGGCATTTTCTTTCAAGGGTGTTTCATCTTTGACCCCTCCGGCAAACAGGTGCTGCAGTATCACCGCCTGACCTCCATGTTCTCGCCCACGCCGCACGACTACTTGGACAAGTATGTGGATTTGTATGGGGCAGATGCATTATTTCCGGTGGCCAAAACCCCCATCGGAAATTTGGCGTGCATTGCCTCGGAAGAGATTCAATACCCTGAACTGGTGCGCTGCTTTGCGTTGCGCGGGGCTGAAGTACTGTGTCACCCGACATCTGAGCCCTACAAAACCGGGCTAACGCCCAAAGACATCATGAAACGTGCGCGCGCCATTGAGAACTTGGCTTATGTCGTCTCGGCAAATTCAGCGGGCATGATCGGTTACCCGTTCCTCGACAACACCTGTGATGGTTTGTCGAAGGTGATCGACTTTGAAGGCCGTGTGTTGGCCGAAGCCGGATTTGGCGAAACGGTGGCCGCAGCGGCTGACATCAACATCACGGCACTGCGCCGTGCGCGCAACGCGACCGATATCAATAATTTCCCCACGCGGCTGCGCATGGAATTGTACGCATCCACCTATGCGCGCAAAGATTTCTATCCGCCCAATTCATTGATGAATACTGACCCCACGCCCGACCATTTCAAAAGCATGCAACGCCAAGTCATCGACCGCCTTCGCAAGCTGGGCGTGATTGAGGCGGAGTAGTGAGTTGTAAGAACGCAAAGTCTTAAACCCTCTCCCCTTGGGGGAGAGGGAAGGGTGAGGGGTAATTCCGTTGCCAAAATTACGCACAGATTAGGCTAAACGGCTACGGCGCACGCAAACCGATGTCGAGAAAAAACTTTGGTTGCAGCTTCGCGACCGCGCGTTGAAGGGTCATAAATTTAGGCGGCAACAACCCATCGGCCCTTATGTTGTCGACTTTGTGTGCTTGGAGCGCAAACTCATCATAGAGATAGATGGCGGACAACATGCTAATGACGTTGAGAAAGATAAAACGAGAACAGCATTTCTTGAGCACGAAGGTTACCGAGTGATAAGATTTTGGAATAGTGATGTCCTTGCGAATATTGAGGGCGTTGTAGCTAAAATCTTAGATAAACTAGACACGCTTTCGTCTGCTTGATCTGATTCGTTACCCCTCACCTGCCGCTACGCGGCGTCCTCTCCCCCAAGGGGAGAGGAGTAAGCTGGAGTGTTGCTGATGCCGACAGTTTTAATTACCGGCGCTAATCGCGGGCTCGGTTTTGGGTTTGTAGAGTTGTTCCTGCGCGAGGGGTGGGAGGTGATCGCGGTTGCGCGTGATCCGGCCCAGGCGCCAGAGCTGCAAGCGCTCGCAAAAAAGAATGCAAGCCACCTCAGCATCGAATCATGCGATTTGGCGAACTTCGCCACCATCGATGCCTTGGGTGTGAAGCTCAAAGGCAAGCCCATCGATCTGCTGCTGGGCAACGGGGCCAAAACCAACAACCCCGCTTCAACAGTGGGCGACACCAATTACGACGCGTGGATGGAGGCTTTTAAGGTCAACACCATGGCGCAAATGAAACTGGCCGAAACGTTTGTGGAAAATGTTGCTGCCAGTCCGCAGAAGAAAATGTTTTTCCTCTCCAGCCGCATTGGGGCCAACCCGCCCGCAGGCATGATTTTGTTTCGCTCAAGCAAAAGTGCCCTCAATCAGGTGGTGATGCAATTGTC
>JANLSL010000401.1:0-8978 GCA_031362385.1 Alphaproteobacteria bacterium
GGCTGGCCTCGTGCTGGCTGAACTGGAAAAGGCGGCGAGTTGGGCCGAACAGAATAACTCAGCTGCGCTGATTGTGGCCTATAACGGTAACATCGTGCTTGAGCGCTATTGGAATGGCATGACGGCTGATCAGCTTTACAGCGGCCGCTCCATGAGTAAGTCGCTCAATGGCCTGATTTATGGTGTCGCGATTCACGAGGGCTTTGTGGCACTGGACGACCCCATTGGGCGCTACCTGCACGAATGGGCCGATGATCCGCGCGGGCAAATCCTGGTGCGCCACGTGCTCGAGAATGCCACGGGGCTCGAAAACGTGGGCTTCTCAAAGTCGCCATTTAATGAGAACTCGCAGCTGTCATGGGGTGCGCATATTGACCGGGCCGCGTTGTCGTTCAAAAGGCAATCAGAGCCCGGCACCCTGTTTGCAATTTCGAATGCCAATTCACAATTACTCGGTGTGATCCTCGAGCGCGCGACCGGGCGTCGCTATCACGACTACTTCAATGAAAAGATCTGGCAACCGATTGGTGCAGCGTTCGGCAGCTTCTACATGGACCGGCCTGGTGGTATGGCGCACACCGATTGCTGCTTCCGCGCATTGCCGCACGATTGGGTGAAGCTGGGGGAATTGGTGCGCACTGATGGCGTGATCAATGGCTCACGCGTACTGCCTGAAGGTTGGGTTAAAGAAATGACCACCGCCTCGAAGCTGAACCCCAGTATTGGCCTCACGTTTTGGCTGGGCAGCCCTTATGTCGAGAACCGTGTCTATGTTCAGGGCAAAGCCGTTGCCAATGAGCGGCTCTATCAGTCGGAGCCGTTTTTGGCCGATGACGTGTCATTCATGGAAGGCGGCGGCAACCGCATGGTGTGGATCATCCCATCCAAGAATCTCACGATTGTGCGCTTGGGGCCCAGTTCCAAAACGTGGGACAGCGCGGCCATTCCCAACGCAGTCATGCGAGCGATGATCACAAAATAAGCAAAGCAGTTTTCGACAACCCCTCACCTCGATCCTCTCCCCTCCTTAAGCAGGGGAGAGGAGGAATTTAGTGAGGTTCACTTTTCTTTTCCCTCGCCCCCGATTGGGGGAGAGGGTCAGGGTGAGGGGGCTGTTTCATCTCAACTTTCTTTGGTGGTGCAGTAAAAATCATCGGTGCCGTTCGTGCTGATCTCTCCTCAGACCCGCAAACAAAAACGGCGCTGGTTGCCCAGCGCCGTTTTGTATTCTGGTCTGTACCAGATTTAGAATTTGATCTCGGCGTCGACACCGATCAGGCGACGTGCCGCCGGATGGATGAACGAACCACCGAATTCAGGTGCCGGAATGACTTCTTCCAGGTGCTTGCTGTTGGCGACGTTCTTGGCAAACGCGGTCACAGACCAGGCATCGCCCTTTACGCCCAAGCGCAAATCAACCGTGGTGAAGGCGCTGCGGCGTTGGCCGCAACCATCGCTGGGGGCGCCGAACAAGGTTGGGCGGCTTTGGCACTGGATCACATGGAACCAGGTTGGGCCGACAACGTTGAAGTCGGCGCGGGCCAGCAAGTTGAACTTCTCGGTCACGGGGGCATCCAACTGGGTGCCGAAGTTCAGCGTGTAGTCAGCCGAGTAAGGTGACTTATTACCCACCGCGTCAGGACGTGAGGTCATCTTCTTGATCTTGCTGTCCAGAGCATTACCACCGGCATAGACCGACAACTCGTCGGTGACTTGAGCATTCAAGCCCAACTCAGCACCCGTGATACGCACCCGGTCGATGTTGTTGACGACGCGCAGCAGGCCAAACGGACCAACCAAGAATTCAAAGAACTGCATGTTCTTGACGGTGTTGTGATAGGCCGCACCGGTCAGGTTTACGCGCTTGTCGAGGAACTCTGACTTGAAGCCCACTTCGAATGCCGATGAAACTTCTTTGCGGAAATCATCAGTGATCCCAAGTTTCGCGCTGAGTGGCGCACGGTTAAAGAATACATCAACCGTGGCTTTCGAGCCTTGGCTATTAAAGCCGCCCGCTTTGAAGCCAATGCCCCAGTTGGCATAGACCGATAATTCGTCAGACGGCTTAAAGGTCAAGCTGACCTTGGGCTCCAACTGATCGAACGTCTTGGACTTGGCAACAATACCGGGTGGGTTGATCGTACGATCAAGGCCGGGGTTCAAGAACGCGCCGCCCGATGAAACGCCGTCGTTGGTGAAGTCAACGAACTGGGTGCGCGCCGTGATGGGCACCAAGTTGTTCACTTTGCGGTGTTCGCTGTCGTAACGCAGAGCCAGGGCCAATTCGGTATTGGCTTGGATGTCATAAGCAACCGAGCCAAAAGCGGCGTAGACGTCAGTCTTGAAGCGGTCATCGGCCAGGGCTTCGGTTGGGTTGGTGCCGGTCGCTGGCACAAACAATTGGCGGGTGACGCCACGGCCCTTGTCGATGCCGAGGTTCACACCCACTTCGCGGTTGATGTGCAGGCCATAGGCACCCACGATCCAGCGCAAGTCTTTATCGCCGGGCGAGCTGAAACGAATTTCCGAGCTGATGTCCTTCTGGTTACGCACTTGGTACTGTGTGCCATCGCAGGTGCTGGCGGTGTAGGGGCCCAAGAATGAAGCCGCTGGTGTTGGTGCCAGGAATTGCGGTGAGGGCAGGCGGTAGCCAGCGGCCGACAATTGCGCAACTGATGAGCGGCAGGTGGCTTCGTTGTTGAAGAAGCCAAACGCGCCTGAGGTGCCGTCAGCCGAGAAGTTATTCTTGATGTCGCTGTACAACACCCATGCGGTCAACGTGCCAGCGCTGTACGTCTGATCGATCTTGCCCGACACTTCGACTGTCTTTTGATTGTTGGCAGGGTCGATGTTGGGCTCAAACACGAACTTGTGCTTGTTGACGTTCTCGTTCAGGTCGGGGTTGCCCAAGAATGCGGCAAAACCTGGCAGAGCAAATGCAGCGTTGAATGCAATCGATGCGGCTTTCACTTCGCCGTAGCGGGCTTTCAGGTCAATTTTGCTGTCATCGTTAGGTGCAAACACCAAACGGCCATTGACGTTGTAGCCTTCATAGTCATCGACTGCCTTTTTCTTCAGGAATGTGTTGTTGAAGAAACCGTCGGTGGTGCGGTAGTCGGCTTGGATTTTGTAGAACACGTTGTCGTTGATCGGGCCGCTGGTGGCCAACATGGTGGCGTAGGTTTTGTTGTCGGCGACCGTGCCTTTAATGACTGACTCTTGTTTATTGGTCGGCATGCGCGTGGTGACGATAATGGCACCGGCTGCTGCGTTACGACCATACAGGGCTGACTGAGGCCCCTTCAGAATTTCGATCTGGCTAAGGTCTGAGTATTCGCGGTTGAAAGCGGCGGGGTTGGTGGTCAACACGCCGTCGATAATAAGTGCGAAGCTGTTCTCGGCGTCGCGTGAACCGTTCATGCCGCGGATGTTGACTTGGCTATCGCCGACTTCGGCGGTGGACACCATGGTCACGCCGGGGGTCAGGGCGATGAAGTCATGGGCGCGCACAACACCAGCGTTGGACAGTGTCTCGGCGGTGAATGCCGTGATCGACGCCGGCACATCTTTCAGCGTTTCAGAGCGCTGACGGGCGGTCACAACGATCTCTTCAATCTGCGCTTGGGCAACGGTCGAGATCAGCATCATAGAACTGACCGACAACAGCAGCGATGTTTTAAAATTCTTCACGAGGTAGCTCCTTATTATTGACACTCCAGCAGACCCTGTAGTCCGCTGCGGCAGGCTTTATTCTGGGCTGCGTCAATCTGCACAAAGCACTATTAAAGTGCATGCGATTGACCGAGAAGTTGTTGCGGCCCAAACCCAAGCCGGAAGTTAGCCAAAAGCTCTGTAGTTGCAATGCTCAAGCCGGAGTCGAAGCCCCCAACCAGCGGTTTTGCCTGGCAGGTGTGGCGGCAGAGTCACACTTTTGAGGGTTAACCACCATTAATACGTGTTGCTGTTGTGGGGTGGCCCTTTCCGACTAGGGACAAGCGGGCTGCCCAATTATGCTTGAGCGACAGGGTTAGTAGCGTTGTTAATAGCGTTCACGGGGGAGTTTGGGCCATGCGGTATTGGTTGAGCACAGCGCTTTTAGTTCCGTTGATCGTTGTGGCAGCGTTCGGAACACAAGCTGCCCCGCTGTCTTATTATCTTCCCGCAGATCAAACCTACGACCCCAAAATTCCAACACCAGAAGCCGCCCTTGGCTACGATCTGGGCGCGCGCGTGGTGCGCCCCGATTTGATTGTGGCGTATGCGCAAATGCTTGATGCGGCCTCGGACCGGGTGAGCAGCGAGATCGTCGGCTATACCCACGAGCATCGGCCCATTACTGCGCTGATTATCACCTCGGCTGAAAATCACGCCAAGCTTGAGGCCCTGCGCGCCAAGCACCTCACACTCAGCACGCCTTCTGCCAACGCCAGCATCGATGACTCGATGCCGGTGGTCACCTGGCTTGGCTTTGGCGTACATGGCGATGAAGTCAGCTCGCTGGATGCAGCGCTGCTGACCATGTATCACCTGACAGCAGCCACTGGCGAAAAAGCTGAACGCCAGCGCCAAGCCAGTATCGTGGTGATGATTCCATCCTTGAACCCAGATGGCTTTGGGCGCGCGTCAGAATGGATGAACTTGAACAGTTCGCTGGTGCCCGTCACCGACGATCAAAATCGCGAACATAATCCCGGCTGGCCGCGCGGACGTGGCAATCATTATTGGTTTGACCTCAATCGGCAATGGTTGGTGCAATCTCAGCCCGAGCCGCAAGCGTGGCTGTCGTTGTTTCAGCGCTGGAAGCCAAACATTTCGGCTGACTTTCATGAAATGCCCTCTGACTCGACATTCTATTTCAGCCCCGGCGCGGCCGACCAAGTTAATCCGCATATCGGCAAGACAACACGCGATTTACAAAAGAAAATAGCTGGGCAGTTTGCTGAGACCTTGAACCAAGATCGTGATTTCTATTTTTCGGAAGAGTTCTTCGACGAATTCAATCCGGCCATGGGCAGCAACTTCCCGGCCATCAATGGTGCGGTTGGTTATTTGTTCGAGAACCGGGGCTTTACCGGGCGCACGGTGGAAAACGACACTGGTGTGGTCACGCTTGAGTCGCGCATTCGCCGTCACTTTCATTTGGCGATGGCCACAGCGGCTGCGGCGGTTGAACAAAAGCGCAGCTTGTTAGAGCACCAGAAGAACTTTTATGAGGAATCGCTGAATTTGGCGCGCGCGCAGCGCACCCAGGCTTATGTGTTCGCAGCCCCGGGGGATTCGACCAAAATGTTCGAGTTCCTGGAAATGCTGGGCCGCCACCAGGTGCGCGCGTACAAAGCCACGCGCGAAATTCGCAATGGCGATCAGGTCTTCGCCGCAGGTGAAAGCTATGTGGTGCCGCTGGCTCAGCCGCAGTACCGCGTCATCCAAAACATTTTCGAGACACCCACCAAGTTCAACGATGTGGTGTTCTATGACGTCTCGACCTGGACCATGCCTTTGGCGTTTGGCCTTGAGGTTGCGTCACTGACCAGCACTCCGGTTGACGCCGGAAGTGCTGTGGTGAACGCAAAGTTCCCAAGTGCGGCACCTCCCGCTACTTCTGAATATGCTTATGCATTCTCGTGGGACAGCTTGTACGCGCCGCGCGCCGTCAATCGCATCCTTGCAGCCGGGGGTCGCGCACGCGTTGCGACGGAAGGTTTTACGGGCGTCACCTCAACCGGGCGCGTTGCATTTCGGCCCGGCACGATTGTTATTCCGGTCGGCGAGTATCAGGGCCTCGCGCCTGAAGCGTTGCATGCGTTGCTCAGCAAAATCGCCAAAGACGATGGCATTGTGATCCACGCGCTGCCCACGGGCAGCACGCCCACGGGCATTGATCTTGGCAGCAATGGCGTCGTGCCATTACGCGCGCCTAAACCGTTGATCGTGACGGGCGATGCTATTCGCCAATATGACGCGGGCGAATTGTGGTTCTTGCTTGACCAAACCGCTGAGATCGCGACCACACTGCGCGATATGAATACCCTGCGCACGGCAGATCTGTCGCGTTATACGCACATCATATTGCCCGATGGCACCTATACCGCGCTTGGCGATGATATGGCCAAATCCATCGACACTTGGGTCAAAGCGGGCGGGACGTTGATCGCTACCAAACGCGGCGCGGTGTGGGCGATCAAAAACAATTTTGTCGCCACTGAGATTATTGATGATCGCGTTGACAGCGGGTTTGATGCGCAGCCGCCTAAAGATAACAAGTCCGATGGCAAACTTCCCCCACCACCGCCGCGGCTGACCTATGCACAAAAAGAATCGACCGAAGCGGGCGTTAAAATTCGCGGCGCAATTTTTGCTGGCCTGGTCGATGTCACGCACCCCATCGGTTTTGGTTATCGCAGCAAAGATATTGCGCTGTTTCGCGAAACCCGCGTGATTTTGGGGCGGACCAAAAACCCCTATGCCACGGTCGTGGCCTACGCCAAGGCGCCGCAGTTGGCAGGCTTTGTGTCAGAAGAAAATATGAGTAAGTTACCTGGCAGTGCAGCCGTGATTGCCGAACGACGCGGCAAGGGCGCGGTCATTTTGTTTGCCGACAACCCGGCGTTTCGCGCCTATTGGCATGCCAATACAAAATTGGTGATGAATGCGATGTTTTTCTCAACCGCATTCATGGCCGAAGGTCAGCGCTTTGGCGCTGAGGGGGGCGCTGAGGCCGATGAAGCCGGGGGAGAATGAGTAGCGGCGAACGCTTTTTGCCCAGCGCGTACTGTATCAAGCAGGCTTTGGGCCTGGCCGCCGAGTTCAGCGACCACTTTCGCGTCAATCCCCGCACTGGCGGCTTTCCAAGCTGCATGCTGGTCGGCATTCAATTCATAAGCGGTGAATCCCAGCTGCTTTTGGCGCGCAATACTTAGCACCCCCAGCCCTCGAATCAATGTGCGAATTTCCAAGGTGCTGGCAAAAGATTCCTTCACGATCTCAGCCAGTTCAGGGGGCAGTCCATCAAGCCATTTCTTGCTGGCCAGAATCAAATTTCCAACCTGACAAAAACCAACCAGCGTGAAATGCGGTGCGTCTTTGACCAGCCCCGTTTCAGCATACGCAATAGTTGGTGTGACCCCACCCTCAAGCAACCCGGTTTGTAATGAAGAAATAACATCGGGGCTGGGCAAGTAAATCACATCAGCTTTGACGGCCTCCAAGAATAACTTGGTCGCAATATCTTGCGTGGTGCGCAGCCGTACATTTTTGGCATCATTCGGGGTGAGGATTGGCTTTTTGGCGTATATGTTTTGGGGGCCTAATTCCAACCAGCGCAGTGCGACCAAGCCCTTGTCGGCCGCCAGTTGATTGACGCGCGGAATGACAAAACCATCGAGCACGAAGTCCACTTCTTCAAGCGAGTCATAAAGAAACGGGATCGTGAGCACGCCAATCTCAGGCATCACACTCGAGAGCACGAGGGTTGAGAGCGACGCCACCTGAATACGCCCGCGCCGCAGGGCCGTGAGCACTTGCTCTTCCGACCCGCCTTCGCCGTGAATCAACATATTTGGTGTCAGCGCGCCGTTTGAACGTGTCCGCAGCCGGTCGGCATAATCGCTGAACAGCTTAGCCCCCGGCGAGCCCGGAATAACGTAAGCGCCCACGGCAACTTCGGTTGCCGCACACGCAGGCGAAGCTGTGATGGCTGCAGAGGTTGCTAGAAGCGCGCGACGTGACAGAGGTGAGGGCATGGCCCAGTATAGCACAGAGATTTTTTCTTCTCCCTCTCCTTTGGGAGAGGGGCGGGGTGAGGGTGCTTTGTTTTTGATATGCTGCCTGACGCATGAACCCAAAACGAACTCGCCCTCACCCGCCCTTTCAGGGCAACCTCTCCCAAGGGAGAGGTTGATCGCTCACCCAAACAATGACAACTGATCGCCGCTTTGGGGCGGGGCTTTGAACTGTGTGGTGTCCAACTTATAGGTACGCTCGTTCAAACCCAACTTTTTACACGCCAACACAAAGCGCCGTTTCACCATGTCGGCAATCGGCCCGGTGCCGCTCATGCGCGAATGCCACTCGGGGTCATAGTCGCGCCCGCCGCGCATATCGCGGATCAGTTTCATCACATGTTGCGCGCGCCCCGGTACGGCCTCGGCCAACCATTCCTGAAATAAATCGCGCACTTCTAATGGCATGCGCAGCATCACGTAGCCCGCTTCACGCGCACCCGCATCGCGCGCGGCTTCCAGCACAGATTCTAATTCGTGATCATTCAGCGCTGGAATGACCGGGGCAAACATTACTGCGGTGGAAATACCCGCCGCACTGAGTTGCTTGATCGCCTCAAGCCGTCGGGTGGGCGTGGATGCGCGCGGTTCCATGTCGCGCGCCAGCTTGGCATCCAGTGTGGTGATTGACACCGCGCACTTGGCCAATTGTTGGGCTGCCATGGGCCCCAGAATGTCGATATCACGGGTGATCAACGCCGATTTGGTGACAATTCCAACCGGATGATTGAACCGCGCCAACACCTGCAACACGCTGCGCGTGATCTCAAATTTGCGCTCAATGGGTTGGTAAGGGTCGGTGTTGGTGCCCATCGCCATCACGCGGCAGGCATAGCTGGGCGCGCGCAAATCTTTGTCCAATAATTTGGCCGCATCGGGCTTGATCATAATTTTAGATTCGAAATCCAGCCCCGGCGACATGCCCAACCACGCATGTGTGGGCCGCGCGAAACAATAAATGCAACCGTGCTCGCAGCCCCGGTAGGGGTTGATCGAGCGGTCGAACGGAATATCGGGCGAGGTGTTGCGCGCGATAATGGTTTTGCTGGTATCGCGCAGCACCGTGGTGCGCAGCGGGGGCGGCGGCAGATCGACGTTGTCCCAGCCGTCGTCGATATTTTCGCGGTGCTCGCGCTCAAACCGGCCCGACGGATTGCCCACCGCACCCCGCCCCCTGCGTGCCTCGGGGTGCGCGCC